>JBBDRM010000088.1 GCA_040905475.1 Actinomycetota bacterium | reverse complement strand
CGCGCGATTTCTTTTCCTTCTTCACTTCCGCGATGACCACCTCGGCCCGCTCGCGAAGCAGACGCACCTCGGCGGCGGTGCCGACGAGCGGGATCATGATCTCAGGCTTGGCCTGAATACCCTTCGCACGGCAGGCGATGGCGGCCTCGACGATGGCGCGTACCTGCATCTCCAGGATCTCGGGGTATGTCACCGCCAGGCGGCAGCCGCGGTGGCCGAGCATCGGGTTCATCTCGTGCAGTTCGCTGACGCGCTGCTTGATCTTGGCGGGGCTGAGGCCCAGCGTCTTCGCCAGTTCGGCCTGGGCCTTGGGCTCGTGCGGCAGGAACTCGTGCAGCGGCGGGTCGAGCAGGCGCACGGTGACGGGCAGGCCGTCCATCGCGCGGAAGATCCCGACGAAGTCCTCGCGCTGGAGCGGCAGGAGCTCGTCGTAAGCGGTCTGCTCGTCCTCGGCGGTGTGAGCGAGGATCATCCGGCGGACGGCCGCGACGCGCTCCTCGCCGAGGAACATGTGCTCGGTGCGGCAGAGGCCGATCCCCTCGGCGCCGCGGCGGCGCGCATTCGTGGACTGATCCGGTGTGTCGGCGTTCGCCCTCACACGCATCCGGCGCGCCTTGTCCGCGCGAGCCATGAAACGCTCGTACGCCTTCCACAGCTTCGACGCGCGGGCTTTGGCGTCGCCGTCGAGCGCCCGTTCGAGGAGGCTCGGCTCGAGTGGGAGCTGTTCGGCGTAGACGGTCCCCTCGGTGCCGTCGATCGTGATCCAGTCGCCCTCTTCCACCGTGGCGCCGCCGACGGTGAACCGCTTCGCCTCGCGGTCGATACGGATCGCGTCGGCGCCGCACACCGCCGGGATCCCTTCGCCGCGCGCAACGACGGCCGCGTGCGAGTTCGTCCCACCGGCCGAGGTGAGGATCCCTTGGGCGGCGATCATGCCGTGGTAGTCGTCCGGCGTCGTCTCGCGGCGGACCAGGATCACCTTCTTGCCCTCTTGCGCCCACTCCTGGGCGTCGTCGGCGGAGAACACGACCTGACCGACGGCGGCGCCCGGCGAGGCCGCGAGACCCCGCGCGATCGGCTTGGCTTTCTGCTGCGCGCCGCGCTCGATCACGGGCTTGAAGAGCTCGTCGAGCCGGTTCGGGGTGAGGCGCAGCACGCCGGTCGCCTCGGCCACCAGCTTCTCGGCGACCATGTCGAACGCGATGATCCACTCCGCCTGCGCGGTGCGCTTCCCGATGCGGGTCTGGAGCATCCACAAGACGCCTTGCTCGACGGTGAACTCGACGTCGCACATGTCCTTGTAGTGACGCTCTAGCTTGTTGAGGTTCTTCACCAGCTCGCCCCACGCCTTGGGCTGGATCTCCGCCATCTCCTCGACCGGGAGCGTGTTGCGGATGCCGGCCACGACGTCTTCGCCTTGCGCGTTCGACAGGTAGTCACCGGTGGGGACCTTCTCGCCGGTCGCGGGGTCGCGCGTGAACACCACGCCCGTTCCCGAATCCTCGCCGCGGTTCCCGAACACCATCGTCTGGATGTTCACGGCCGTCCCCAGGTCGTCGGAGATCTTGTTCTTGCGGCGGTAGTCCTGGGCGCGCTTGTTGTCCCACGAGCCGAAGACCGCCTCAACGGCCATATGCAACTGCTCGATCGGATCCTGCGGGAACTCGCGGCCGGTCTCCTTGCGGATGATGGAGCGGAACTCGGTCACCAGGTCGCGGAGATGATCCGCGCTCAAGCCGGTGTCCTCCCGCGTGCCGGCGGCGCGCTTGGCCTCCTCGAGCGCGTGCTCGAAACGCTCGCCGTCGACGTCCATCACGGTCTTGCCGAACATCTGGCACAGCCGCCGGTACGAGTCCCACGCGAACCGGTCGTCGCCGGTCTGCTTGGCGAGCCCTTCGACGCTCTCGTCGTTGAGCCCGACGTTTAGGACCGTGTCCATCATCCCCGGCATCGAGAACTTGGCTCCGGAGCGGACCGACACCAGCAGTGGGTCGTGCGGGTCGCCGAGGCGGCGCCTCATCCGGTCCTCGAGCTTGCGGAGCTGTTTGGCGATCTGGTCGGTGAGTCCCGGCGGGAACGTCCGGCCGCCCTTGCGGTAGGCGTTGCAGGCCTCCGTGGTGATCGTGAAGCCCGGCGGCACGGGCAGCCCAAGCCGCGTCATCTCGGCGAGGTTGGCGCCCTTCCCTCCGAGGAGATCCTTGAGGTTCTTGTTGCCCGCGGAGAAGTCGTAGACCCACTTGCGGGTTTTCGTCTTCCCCGGAGGCGTCTTCTTCCTGCCGGTGGTGGTCTTCTTCTTCGACGGCACGGCGATCACCCTTCCATGGCCCTGGAACAGCAGTTTCGCACAGCGCGCATGCCTTGCGTACAGTCCCGCCCGTGACCTCGGGGGATGCGCGCGCGCGGCGGAAGACACTCGTCACCCGGCCCTTCCTGCTCGTCCTGCTCTCGACGCTCGGATACTTCCTCTGCGTGGGGATGCTGCTGCCCGTCGTGCCCCGCTTCGTGGAAGGTCCGCTCGGGGGCAGCGACGTCGCCGTCGGGGTGACCGCGGGGATCTTCAGCTTGACCGCAGTGCTGATGCGTCCTTTCGTCGGCCCCCCCCGGGACCCGCCCGCGCGCCGCCCCTTGATCGTGGGGGGATCGGCCATCGTGGCCGCCTCGGTTCTCGCGTACCACCTCGCCGATTCGATCGCGGTCCTCTTGGTGTTCCGGCTGATCGCCGGCGTCGGGGAAGCGATGTTCTTCGTCGGGGCCGCGAGCGCGATCAACGACCTCGCGCCGGAAGAGCGGCGCGGGGAGGCCGTGTCCTACTTCACGCTATCGCTCTACGCTGGGATCTCGTTCGGCCCGATCCTCGGCGAAACCCTCCTCGACGGAAGCCGCTTCGGCCTGGTGTGGTCCCTCGCTGCCGCGTTCGGCTTCGTTGCGTCGCTCCTCGCCCTTCGCGTGCGAGACGCGCGTCCGGAAGGGGCTGCGACCGCCGCGTCCGCCAGGCTCGTCCACCCTGCCGCTCTTCTCCCGGGATTGGTGCTGGCCTCGACCGTTTGGGCGTTCGCCGCGTTCAGCTCGTTCGTCTCCCTGTACGCCCTCGAGCTCGGGATGGACGGATCGCGCTTCGTCTTCTTCACCTACTCGTTCACGATCCTGCTCATCCGCTTCTTCGGTGCGCGCATCCCCGACGCCCTCGGGCCCAAGCGCGCCGCGACGATCGCGACGACGACCGTCGCCGCCGGGATGATCGTGATGAGCGCGTGGGGCTCACCGGCCGGGCTCTACGTCGGGGCGTTCGTGTTCGGCATCGGTCAGGCGTTCGGGTTCCCGGCTCTCATGACGCTCGCGGTACGAGGCGCTCCTGCCTCGGAACGCGGGGCCGTCGTCGGGACCTACTCCGCGTTCTTCGACCTGGCGTTCGGTCTGGGCGCGATCTCACTCGGACCGGTGGCGCACACGATCGGCTACCGAGGTACGTTCGCCGTGTCGGCCGCGGTCTCGGCGGCCGGCTTCCTGCTCCTTCGGCTGCGCGTGCGGGAAGCGACCATCGAGGTGACGCCGGGGGGCTGACCGCAGGATTCGCCCGCTGCTGCGTCGAAGCCCGAGCCCATGCCTTCCCGACACACGGTTGCCGCACTGATCCTCGCCGGAGCGGCGGCGACGGCGCCGGTGAAAGCGAGCCCGCCCTCGGAGCTCGTCGTGGAGGCCGGCTCGATGACGGCCGTGGTCGGGCTGGATCCGTTCAGGATCTCGTTCCAACAGGCCGGAGGAGGCCCGGCGCTCGACGGGCTCGCCGCGAGCTCGCCCTCCCCCACCGATCCGTCGGCTCGATACGGGACGCTTGCGTTCGCGGTCGACGTGCGCGCCCAGGTGCAACCGCCCGAGATCGGCTACGGCGTTTTCGCTGTGGTGCCGCTGCGCTGGTTCCACGCAACCAAAGTGACGAGCTCTCAGTTCGACGCGGGCGCGTTGACGCTGGACGTAGAAACGGACGACCCGCTCGGACGCAGGTTCCGGGTCGTCGTGGCTCCGGACGCAGAAGGGGTCGTCTCCGTCGCCGCGACGCTCGACCGGACGACCGGGGTGTCGGCGACCGGCTGGTCGTTCGCGTCCGAACCCGGCGAGCGGTTCCTCGGCTTCGGCGAACGTTCCGACGGAGCCGATCAGACCGGCCGCGAGGTGGAGTCGTGGAACGAGGAGGGACCGTTCTCCGCCGGCGCGTTCCACGAGCAGCTCGACCCGATCGTCGGCGAGCGGTGGCAGGGACCGCCGCCGATCCCCGGGACGAATTTCTCGATGCCGTGGCTTGTGTCGAGCCGCGGGTACGGGTTCCTTCTCGACTCCACCTACCCGAATCGCTTCCGGCTCGGCACGGACCGGCCGGACGCGTGGAACGTCGAGACCCAAGATCCGGCCTTCCGCTACCGCGTCTTTGCAGGGCCGACGCCGGTCAACGCGCTGCGGAGGTTCGGCGCCGCCACCGGCTTGCAGCCCGATCCGGCCCCATGGTTCTTCGGCCCGTGGTACCAACCCACCGGGCCGGCCGAGCTCCGCGAGCAGCTGATCCCCGGCTGGCGCTCATGGGACGTGCCGGTAACGGTCGCTCAGACCTACACGCACTACCTCCCGTGCGGAGCCCATCTCGCCGACCGGCAGGCGCAGCGCGACCAGGTCGACGCGTACCACGCGCAGGGATACATGATCACCACGTACGTGAACTCGTTCGTCTGCCAGAACCATCCCGGTGGCGCGTACCGCGAGGGAGACCGCAACGGCTACTTCGTGAAGACTGCGCTGGGAACCACGTATCCGGTTCCCTACCTCGCGCAGAACGCCAACCCGGAGTCGCCGTGGTCGGCCGTCGTCGACTTCACGAACCCGGAGGCGACGGTGTGGTGGCAGGGGTTGATCTCGGACGCGCTGGAGGACGGGTACGACGGGTGGATGGAGGACTTCGGCGAGTACGTCCCGCCCGACGCCGTGATGGACGACGGGCGGAGCGGGCTCGCCGCGCACAACGAGTACTGCTCGCTCTATCACCGCGCGAGCCACGAGCTGACGAGCGTCGCGCGCGGCGTCGACTTCGCGCAGTTCGTGCGCTGCGGCTACACGGGAACGGCGCCGTACGCCCGGGTCGTGTGGGGCGGCGATCCGACGACGGATTGGTCGAAGGCAGACGGCCTCGGTGCGGCCGTCAGCCAGGCGCTATCCATGGGGCTGTCGGGGATCGGCTACTGGGGAACCGACATCGGAGGGTTCCACGCGTTGTTCACCGAGGGCCAGACCGGCGAGGATCTCTTGATCCGGTGGCTCCAGTTCGGAGCGTTCAACGGCATCATGCGCACGCAAGCGAACGGTTACCCGCGCCCATTCGACGATTCGGTCCGGGCGCAAGTGTGGGACGACGCCGTCCGCCCGATCTGGCGGAAGTTCGCCAAGCTCCGGACGCAGCTCTTCCCGTACATCTGGTCCGCCGCTCAGGAATACCGGGACACGGGGATGCCGATCACCCGGCACCTCGCGCTCGCCTATCCGAACGACCCGGCCGTGTACTCGGCAGAGGCGGAGTACGAGTTCCTCTTCGGCCCCGACCTGCTCGTCGCGCCGGTTATCACCGAGGGCGCGACGACTCGAACGCTGTACCTCCCCCCGGGCGAATGGCTGAACTTCTGGGACGCCGTGGCCTACGACGAGTCGACCGGGCGTTTCGATGTGGTCCCCGGAGCGGAACCCATCAGCGGCGGCCAAGTCATCACCGTCGATGCCCCGCTTGAGGAGATCCCTTTGTTCGTCCGCGCCGGAGCCTGTCTGACGCTGTTGCCGGCGGAGGTGGATACCCTTGCCGAGGTCGGACAGGCGCCTGGACTCGTTCACCTCTCAGAAGCGACGGGGCAGGAACGAATGCTGGGCTTCGCCGCAAGCTGTTAGCCGATAAGCCGCCGGAATGCGCCTTCGTCGATCACCAGGCGCCAGAAGCCGCCACGCAGCGGGCGCGTCGCCCGGAAGTCGGCGAAATCGAAGGTCAGGATGGGCGCGCGTTCCGCCTCAGCCAGCGCCATGACCGAAGCATCAGCGATGCCGAGGTCTACGTAACGGCTGTCGTAGGCCACGGCCCTGTCGAAGAGGTCGGGGCCGAAGGGAACGCGGCGGAAGGCTTGCGAGCGAACGTCTTCGAGGAACGCCCCGGCCGCATGGGTCGAGACCCGAGTCCTCAGCAGATGATCTACCTCTGCCACCACGGCGTCGGGGAGCAGCAATTCCGAGTCGTCGGCCTGGACTATGTGCGCGGCAAGTCGATGCGCCTTATCGGCGCGATCGACCGCGGCCACCAGCGGGGCCGCGTCGACGATCATCTTCACGCTCGAAGTCCTTTGGAAGCGTCTGCCTGAGGTAATCCTCAAGGCGGATCGATAGGTCGCCGAGCCCGCTGTCTCCGGCTCCGATGGAACGGAATGACCGTTTCCTCTTCCGTAAGGCCTCTTCGGTGAGAAGAGCAAGCGCTCCGGAGAATGAGGTCTTCTCCTTCTTGGCAACATCCTCGACCCGCTTCGCAAGCTCGGTCGAAAGGGAGACGGTGCGTTTGGTTACGGGCATGGCGGTCATACCTCCGGTATGACTATAGCAGATCCGTGGCGAGGTCCAGTCCGATGATCCGGACGAGCACGTCGGCTGGCTGCTAGAGCCGCTCGCGCAAGTAGTCGACGAGCTCGGCGATCGGGATCCGATCCTGCTTCATCGAGTCGCGATCGCGGATCGTCACGGCGCGGTCCTCCAGCGTGTCGAAGTCGACCGTCACGCAGTACGGCGTGCCGATCTCGTCCTGGCGGCGGTAGCGGCGCCCGATCGAGCCGGCGTCGTCGTAGTCGATCATCCAGTGCTCGCGGAGTGGCCCGGCCACCTCGCGCGCCGACGGCACGAGCTTCTCGTTGCGCGACAGCGGCAGCACCGCGACCTTGATCGGCGCGAGATCCTTGTGGAGCCGCAGCACCGTCCGCTTCTCGGACTTCCCGGACGCTGCCGGAGCCTCCTCCTCGGAGTACGCGTCGATCAGGAACGCGAGCGTAGCGCGGTCGGCGCCGGCGGCCGGCTCGATCACGTACGGCACGTAGCGCTCGTTGGTCTCCTGGTCGAAGAACGAGAGATCCTCGCCCGAGAACTCGCTGTGGCGCTTGAGGTCGAAGTCGGTGCGGTTCGCGATCCCTTCGAGCTCGCCCCAATCGGTGAACGGGAAGGCGTACTCGATGTCCACCGTGCGCTTCGAGTAGTGAGACAGCTCGTCCTTCTCGTGCTCGCGCAGGCGGAGGTTCTCCTCACGCATCCCGAGGCGCGTGTACCAGGAGAAGCGCTCCTTGATCCAGACGTCGTGCCACTCCTCGTCGGTGCCCGGCTTGCAGAAGAACTCCATCTCCATCTGCTCGAACTCGCGGGTGCGGTAGACGAAGTTGCCCGGCGTGATCTCGTTGCGGAACGACTTGCCGATCTGCGCGATGCCGAACGGGATCTTCTTCCGCGTGGTCGTCTGCACGTTCATGAAGTTCACGAAGATTCCCTGCGCCGTCTCCGGACGGAGCCACACCGAGGCGGTGTCGTCCTCGACCGGGCCCATATAGGTTTTGAACATCAGGTTGAAGTTGCGCGGGTCGGTGAACGTGTCGTTGCCACAGTTCGGGCAGCGCGAGCCCTTTCCACCGGGGGCCATGTCGATCGTCTGCGCCTCGGGACCCTCCTCGTGCCCGGACTGCGGCGCGTGGAAGCCGGGCAGATGATCGGCGCGGAACCGCTGGTGGCAGTTAAGGCACTCGACGAGCGGGTCGCTGAACGTCTCGACGTGGCCCGACGCCTCCCACGTACGGGAGGCCATCAAGATTGCGGCGTCGAGACCGACGACGTCGTCGCGCAGCTGGACCATGTGCTTCCACCACGCGTTCTTCACGTTGCGCTTGAGCTCGACGCCGACGGGGCCGTAGTCCCAGGTCGAGCGCAGGCCGCCGTAGATCTCCGAGGACGGGAAGATGATCCCCCGCCGCTTGCAGAGATTGACGATCGTTTCCATCGTGACGCCCACAGCGCGGAATCATAGCGGAGGCGCGTTCGGCAATACGGCGGCGAGCATCTCGCGATCCCGGTCGTAGGTGAGCAACCGCAGCGCCTCGTCCAGCGTTACCCAGCGGAGCTCGTCGACCTCGTCGTTCGGCGTGAGCTCGCCGCCGACGGGCGTCATGTAGAAGTAGTCGACGTGCTTCGGCCGCCCGTTTCCGTTCCGGTAGCTCAGCTGGGCGATACCCGTTCCTCTCTGCACCCGGAGGCCGGTCTCCTCCTCGACCTCTCTCACGGCCGCCTTGTGGATCGTCTCTCCGCGCTCCACTTTGCCCTTCGGGAGCGACCAATCGTCGTGTCTCGGCCGGTGCACGAGCACGACCTCGAGCTCGCCGTCGGGGCGGCGGCGGTAGACGATGCCGCCGGCGGCCTGCACGATCTCTTTCTTCTGTTTCCTCACGCAGGCAGCCTATCCGGGTCGTCTCAGGGCCGGAAGACGTCTCGGCGCAGGCTAGACTGCGCTCAGTGGACATCGACGAAGCCCTCGCGTTCGCGCAGGAAGCGAAGCGATGCATCCTCGGCACCGTCAACGCCGATGGGTCGCCGCACCTCGTCCCAGTGTTCGCCGCGGTCAAGGACGGCCGCCTGCTCGTCTCAACCCCGCGAACCACGGTGAAGGCGCGCAACATCGCACGCGATCCTCGCGTCACGATGGCGTTCGGCATCCGGCCGTGGGTCGCGATAGCCGGCACCGCACGGATCGTGACCGACGACCTGCCGGCCCGGCTCCGCGAGTACTACAAACTCGCCAGCGGCGAGCACCCCGACTGGGACGACTACGACCGCGCGATGGTCCGCGAGCAGCGGATCCTGCTCGAGATCACACCCGAGCGCGCCTATTCCTGAGCGCTCCGCTATGCTCGCGAAAAGCCGTTGACTCGGGATGACCGGATCAGCTCATTTGCTGGAAACGTGGCCCAAAAGCTTCGCGCAGCGTACGTTCTAGGACACGCTCGCCCCAGGAACGAGCAAAGCGGCGCGGATGACCGCCCCTCACTGGGCGCGGAACATATCCTTCATCGTCAGGTCGAAGGCCTCGTTCACCAGCGTCACGAACAGGTCCTCGGGATCGATGTCGAGCCCGCGTCGCTGGAACCAGGCTCCTACATTGAAGACGTCGCGGTGCATGAAGTCGGTGGCGCTCGAGTTCTCCAGCAGCGTGACCGCCTGCGGAAGGTCGATCACCCAGATGCGGCCTTCCCACACGAGCATGTTGTACGGCGAGAGGTCGGCGTGGACGACGCCGGCCCGAACGAAAGCGCGCAGCGCGTCCTTCGTCTGCTCATAGAGATCGGCGAGGTCCGCACGCGAGGGACGCGCGTCGACGAGACGCGGCGCCGCCTCCTCGTAGTCGCCGAGGTACTCCATGAGTAGTCCGTTTGACAGGCGCTCGACCGGATACGGAACCGGCGCGCCCGCTTCCCAGACCCTGGCGAGCATGTCGAACTCCGCTTGGATCCAGCGCTCCTCCAGCCTCTGGCGACCATAGGACGTCTTCTTGTCCATAGCGAGCTGCAAGCTTCTTCCTTGCTTGCGACGGCGCATGCCGTCGGTGTCGCGCACGAACCCGTCGATCCGCCGGTGCGATCGATACGCGGCGTCATTCTTGAACGCGCGATGCTCTGCCGGCCGGTATCGCTTCGCAGCGAGCAGGCACGAGCCCGCGGGTCCACGCCGCTCGACGACGAACACATCGGCTTCCTTGCCCGACTTCAAGCGGGTGAGCTCGACGTCCTCTACGTAGTTCTCAGTGATCAGCCCGGGCGGTAACGGCCGCCCGGATGGATAGTCGTAGCGCATGACGGATCCTCCTCTGGATGGATGGGTTGGATCGATGCATGAACCCACCACGAGGAGACGCGAGTCGAAGCGAAGAAGTGTCTGCGCTTAGGAAGCGGCCGGCTCGCGGCGGGTAACGCCGAAGGCAATCTCTGCCATTGACGCCACCTCCTCCGCTCGGGCCCGCGAGCGCGGGCACACCGTTACCGCACGAGCACTATGCCCGAGCGTGAGGCTCAGCGCAAGGGTTTTCGCCGTTATTCGAAGACTTTCCAGGACACGAGCGCGATCGCAGCGTTGATGATCACGACCTTCGCGAAGGATCCCTTCACGACTTTGCCGCTTTGCCGTCGTTGCCGTCGGGCTGGAACGCCTCACCGGCCATCGCGCCCACTCCGCGGAGGATGTTGGTGAGCTCGAGCGGAAGCACGAACTTCGTCGACGGCGACGCGCCGAGCGCCTTCAGGGCCTCGAGGTACTGGATACCCATCGTCTTGGCGTCCACGCCGCTCGCGGCACGGAACACGACCGTCAGCGCCTCGGCGAAGCCTTGCGCGCGCAGGATCGCGGCCTGGCGCTCGCCGTCGGCCCGGAGGACGTTCGACTGCTTCGCGCCCTCGGCCTCGAGGATCGCCGACTGCTGGTTCCCTTCCGCGACGGTGATCGCTGCCTGCTTCGTACCGTCGGCCTCGAGCACGATCGCGCGCCGGCTCCGCTCGGCCGACATCTGACGCGTCATCGCCTCTTGCACGCCCGGCGGCGGGATGATCTCGCGCACTTCGACGTTGGTGACCTTCACGCCCCACCGCTCGGTGGTCTCGTCGAGCTTGGCGCGGAGGAGATGGTTGATCTCGTCGCGCTTGGCCAGCACGTCGTCGAGCGCCATGTCGCCGACCACGGCACGCAACGTCGTCGCCGCCAGGTTCGTCGCTGCGCCCTCGAAATTCTGGACCTGAACGACCGAGGCGGACGGATCGATGACCTTGTAGAACGTGATGAAGTCGATCGAGATCGGCGCGTTGTCTTTGGTGATCGAGTCTTGCCGCGGGATCTCGAGGAAGAACTCGCGCTGGTCCACCCAGACCGGACGGTCGATGATCGGGATGAGGAACACCAGGCCGGGCCCCCGGATCCCGATGACCCGGCCGAGCCGGAAGACGACCAGGCGCTGGTACTCCCGGACGATCTTCACGGACAGCGGTAGGAAGATGAACAGGATGAAGAAAGCGATTGCGGCTAGCGCGACGAGCCCTGCGCTCAACGAACTCCCTCCTCAGTGGGCTGCGCTTCGGAGCCGGCTCCAACCGGCTCGACCACGAGCGTCAGCCCCTCGATATCGGTGACGCGAATCTCTGTTCCGGCGGCGATGGGGCCCGGCGTCGACCGTGCGGTCCACTCCTCGCCCCGCGCGTGCACGATCCCTCTCGGATCGAGCGTCGCGCGCACGGTCCCTACCATGCCGATCAGCGACTCTCGTCCCGCGGTCGGCAACTGCTTGCGGGTCTGCAGAGCCGCGCGGACGATGAAGAAGAAGAAGCCGCCGAGCCCGATCGAGATTCCGACCAGGAACCCCTTGGAGACTCGCGCGTTCGCCACGCTCGCGTCGAACAGGAACAATCCGCCGAGCACCAACGAGATGATCCCCGCGACGGTCGGTAATCCGTGACCGACCACCACGGCATCGAGCACGAAGAAGCCGACCGCCGCCGCGATCAGGATCAGGCCGGCCACGTTCACCGGGAGCATCCCGAGGATCACGAACGCTGCGACGAGCATGAGCAGCCCGACGACGCCGGCGACGTTGAGCCCCGGGTTGAGCACCTCATACACGATGCCGGCGATCCCGAAGGCGAAGAACAAGAATGCGATGTCGGGAGCGATGAACAGGTGGAGCAGCGCCTCCCCCGCGCTCAAGCCGACCTTCTCGAGCACCGCGCCGGTGGCGTCGAGCGTTGCCGTTCGGTTTCCGCCGACCGGGATGGTCAACCCGTTCGCCTGGCGCAGCAGGTCCGGGATCGTCGGCACGACGAGGTCGATCACCTCTAGATCGCGCGCCTCGTCCGCCGTGGCGCTGATCGAGTCGCGCACGGCGCGCTCCGCCCAGTCGGCGTTCCGTCCGCGTTGTTGCGCGAGCGAGCGGATGTACGCGGCTGCGTCGTTCGTGACCTTCTCGTCGAGGATGTCCCCGGTGATGCCGACCGGATGCGCGGCGCCGACGTTCGTGCCGGGGGCCATCGCCGCGAACGGACATGAGATCAGGATGAAGGCCCCGGCCGAGGCCGCGCGGGCGCCGGGGGGCCCGACCCAGCAGAGCACGGGAACCGAGGACCCCTGGATGGCCAGGATGATCCGGCGCATCGACGAGTCGAGCCCGCCGGGGGTGTCCAACCGCACGACGATCGCGGCGGCTCCGTCGTCCCCGGCGGCTTTGATCGAGCGCTCGAAGTACTTGGCGGTGAGGGGGTCGACCGTTCCGATCTGCTCGAGGAGCCGGACGACCGCTCCGCCTTGGGCGACGGGCGCTCCGAGGGCCGGCGGGATAGCCAGGAACAAGGCACCTGCTGCCAGGGCCGTCCATCCCAACCGTCGGGATATCGTCATCCCCGTACCATCGAGTGTACGACGCCGGGCCCGGCCTGCACCGAATAACCCCAGTGGTACCCTCAGACCGTGCCCAAGCGCCCGTTGATCCCACGCCCCGCCCGCGACCTCGCGATCCGCGTCTACGGCCGCCGGATGGAGCAGTGGATCCGCGGCGGGCCGATCCCCCACCACGTCGGGATCATCCTCGACGGGAACCGCCGTTGGGCGAAGGCGATGGGCTACACGGACACCGCCGAGGGCCACCGCCGCGGCGCCGAGAAGATCGACGAGCTCCTCGCCTGGTGCGTCGAGCTGGACATCCCGATCGTCACGCTGTGGCTGCTGTCCACCGAGAACCTCTCCCGCGACGAGCAAGAGGTCGTCGACCTGCTCGAGATCATCGAGGACAAGGTGCGGACCCTCGCGTCGGACAACGACTGGAAGATCCGCGCGCTGGGTGCGCAGGATCTGCTGCCGGAGACCACCCGAGACGTTCTTCAACGAGCCCAAGAAGAGTCGGCCGGTCACACGGTCCGGATCCTGAACGTCGCCGTCGGATACGGGGGCCGTCAGGAGATCTCGGACGCGATCGCCCGGCTGATGGAGTCCTACGCCGCGGAAGGGATCGAGCTCGACGAAGCCGCGAAGCGGGTCACGCCGGATGAGATCGCGCGCTTCCTGTACACCGCGGGGCTGCCGGACCCGGATCTGATCATCCGCACGTCCGGCGAGGTCCGCCTGTCGGGGTTCCTGCTCTGGCAGAGCGCGCACTCCGAGTTCTACTTCTGCGACCCGTACTGGCCCGACTTCCGTCGCATCGACTTCCTGCGTGCCGTTCGTGCCTACCAGCAACGCGCCCGCCGCTACGGCAAGTAGCACGATCGAGTCGAAACCCGCGATCCCGACCGGCCCCTCTGCATGCTCCTATGGGGTGCCTGACATGCCTGACACGCCTGCCATGTCAGGCATGTCAGGCATGTCAGGCATGTCAGGCACGCGCGGAGGAGTGTTCGCTCAGACGCCGCCGAAGCGGCGGCCGCGGTTCTGGTACTTCCGCACGGCCTCGAGGAGATGCTCGCGCGAGAAGTCCGGCCAGAGCACCTCGAGGAACACCAGCTCCGCGTACGCCGACTGCCACAGCAGGTAGTTCGAGATCCGCTGCTCCCCCGACGTTCGAATGAACAAGTCCACGTCAGGCAGTTCGGGATCGTAGAGATGCTTCGCGATCGTGCGGTCGGTGACCCGCGAGGGGTCGATCTTGCCGGCGGCGGCATCGGAAGCGATCGCGCGGACCGCGTCGGCCAGTTCGGCGCGCGCGCCGTAGTTGAACGCGACGGTGAGCGTCATGCGCTTGTTGCCGCGGGTCATAGCGATTGACTCGTCGATCTGATCCATGATCCGCTTCGGGATCCGTCGTTCGCGGCGCCCGATCCAGCGCATACGCACGCCCTTGGCGTTGAACTCGTCCCGGCGGCGGCGCACGAAACGCTCGGTGTCGTTGAGCAGGAACCGAACCTCGGACGGCGGCCGACGCCAGTTCTCGGTCGAGAACGCGTACAGGGTCAGGTTCGAGATCCCGAGCTCGAGCGTCGCGTCCACGGCCCGAGCGACTGCGTCCTCGCCGGCGCGATGCCCGTCGGTGCGCGGCAAGCCTCGTTGCTTCGCCCACCGGCCGTTGCCGTCCATGACGATCGCGACGTGACGGGGAAGCTTCGAGAGATCGATCCCTTCGAGAGCGCGCTTACGAGGGCTCACCGTGGGACGTGCGCCCAGGCCCGGAGGGGCCGGTCGAAGTGGTACTCGACGTACGCGCGGACGAGCCCGGAGGCCTCCCGGCGGGCGTCGGAGGTCACCGCCGACGTCCACTCCTCTTCGAGCAGATGGGTCAGGTACGGAACGGTCGACTCGCGGACGCGCACGGCCGACGCGTTCCGGCAGGTCTCGCAGACCAGGCCACCGGCCGCGATCGAGAAGCGATCGTGGGGGCCCGGCCGTCCGCAGGAGGCGCACGCGCGAAGGTGCGGACGGAACCCGGCGAGTGAGACGGTTCGAAGCAGGAACGCGTCCACCACCGTCGCCGGGTCCTCTCCCCCGGCCAGCGCACGAAGCGCGCCGAGCAGCAGCATGAACTGGCGCACGTTGCGCTCGCGCTCCTCGGCAACCTTGTCGGTTACCTCGAGGATCGCCTCCCCCGCGGCGAACCGCGAATAGTCCTCGCGGACCGCCCGGAACGGCGAAATCACCTCGCACTGGGTCACGATGTCGAGCTCGCGCCCCCGGTAGAGCAGCACGTCGACGTGGGTGAACGGCTCGAGCCGGCCGCCGAAGCGCGATTTGGTCTTGCGGACGCCTTTCGCGACGGCGCGAACCTTGCCCGAGCCCTGCGTCATGAGCGTCACGATGCGGTCCGCCTCACCGAGGCGCATCGTTCTGAGAATGATCCCTTGCTCGGGATAGAGAGGCATCGAAAGTGATTCTAGCCGCGCTTAGCCGAGCCGCTCGGACGCCGAGCAGGGCGCAGGCAACCGGTCGCCCGGTAACGCCTTCTGCGGAGTGATCCCGCGGATCACGTCGTCGGGGAAGATCGTCACCCGGTCTGCGGTCACCAGAACCCGCACGCGGTCCAGCTCCCGCGGTGCCGTTCCGAGCAGGATGCGGCCCTCGCGGTCGTAGCGCACGGCGCCGCCATCGTCCTCGAACGAGGAGTTGCGCTGACACCACCACAGGGGCCCGGTACCCGATGCGGTCGAGACCCCGAGGAACCCCACGATCGTGCTCCCCGACCGGGTCAAGAACACGCGGACTTCGCCAGCTTCATGGAACGACACACCGTCCGGGATCAGGTCCAGTGGAACCTGCAACGCGGTCACGCCGGGCCGGTCGGTCGCGGTGGGCGTCGGCATCGGGCCCGGCGTCCCACCCCCTTTGGGGATGAGCCACGCGAGCCCCAGTCCGGCCAGTCCGGCGAGCGCGATGCGGATGCGGAACGGGATCGGCCGGCGCGCCATTGGCTCAGTAACCGAGCCTCATGACCGACCCGACGTCGCGCTGCCAGTCCTTGGCGACCTTCACCTGCACGCGCACGAACACCTTGGTGCCGAGGATCCACTCGAGCTCCCGGCGCGCGCGGGTGCCGATCTCCTTCAGCATCGCCCCGCCCTTGCCGATCACGATGCCCTTCTGCGAGTCGCGCTCCACGAACAGGACGGCCTGGATCTCGGTGACGCCGTCCTCGCGGTCGATCAGCTCGTCGATGTTGACCGCGATCGAATGCGGAACCTCCTGGTGCGTGAGCTCGAGCGCCTTCTCGCGGATGATCTCGGCAACGAGGAACTCCCGCGGCTGATCGGAGAACACGTCGCCCGGGTAGTACTGCGGACCCTCCGACAGGTGCGATACCAAGAGCTCTTTCAGCTGCTCGACGTTGCGTCCGTCCTTCGCCGAGATCGGGATGATCTCTCGCCACGCTCCCACCGTCTCGGCCGCGGCGAGCTGTCGGACGAGATCGCCGTGCTTCGCCGCGTCCATCTTGTTCACGACGCATATCGCCGGCGCTCCGAGCCGCGAGATCTCCTCGCCGACGAAGCGATCGCCGGTCCCGATCTCCTGGGTGGCGTCGACCATGAACACGATCGCGTCCACTTCCTTGAGGGTGCGCCGGACGACGTCGTTCAGCCGCTCGCCGAGCGCCGTCTTCGGCTTGTGCAGACCGGGCGTATCGATGAAGACCATCTGCCACCCGTCACCGGTCAGCACGCCGCGGATCGCGTTGCGCGTCGTTTGCGGCCGCGACGAGGTGATCGCGACCTTGCGGTTCAGCATCGCGTTCAGCAGCGTCGACTTGCCGACGTTCGGCCGGCCGACGATGGAGACGAAACCCGAGCGGAAGCCTTCCTTGTCGCCGAGCCGATCAGGACTTGCCATCGGCCTCGCCGATCTTGGACGGCTGGGTGACGAGAACCTTTGCGATCCGCCGGCCCTTGACCTTTTCAACCCGGAACGTCACGCCGCCGACCGTTACCTCGTCGCCCCGCTTGGGGAGCCGTCCCAGGACGCCGGCGAGCAGGCCGCCGACGGTGTCCCATTCCTCGTCGGGCAGGTCGGCGCCGACGAGCTCCTCGAGCTCGTCGATCGGTAGCTTCCCGTCCACGCGAAGGGTGTTTTCGTCGACCGGCTCAACCAGCGACTCGCCGCGGTCGTACTCGTCGGCGATCTCACCGACGATCTCTTCGAGCAAGTCCTCCATCGTGACCAAGCCGGCGATGTCGCCGTACTCGTCGACGACGATCGCCATGTGCGTCTTGTTCCGCTGCATCTCGCGCAGCAGCTCGGCGATCTTCTTCGATTCGGGAACGAACATAGCCGGGCGCGCGATCTCCTCGACGGTTAGCTCTTTGCGGGTACGCCTGCCGTTGTGGAGCCGCCGCATGACGTCCTTCGCGTACACGAGGCCGACGATGTTGTCCATGCTCTTCTCGTACACCGGCATGCGGGAGAAGCCGTGCTTCAGCATCAGCGTGAGCACGTCCTTGAGCTTGGTGCCGGCCTCGACGGCGATCATGTCCGGGCGCGGGATCATCACTTCGCGCACGACGGTGTCGCCGAACTCGAAGATCGAATGGATCAGCTCTTTCTCTTCTTCTTCGATGGCGCCTTCCTCGTGACCGACGTCGGCCATCGAGCGGATCTCCTCCTCGGACACGAAGGGCCCTTGTTTCAAACCTTTCCCGGGGAGCAGCGCGTTCGCGAGGCCGATCAAGAGTCGCGTCGGGGCCGAAAGGAGCCTGCCCAGGAAGATCACAAGCGGGCTGAGGAAGAGCGCGACGCGATCGTTGTGCAGGATGCCGTACGTCTTGGACATGGCCTCCACGACCACGAAGTAGATCAGCGTGAAGGCGACCGAGATCAGCGTCACCCCCAAGCTGTTGGTGTACCTCTCGGCGATGATCGCGACCATGATCGCGGAGCCGTTCTGGCTGAACATCACGGCCAGGTAGATCGAGTTCAGGTACCGGGCGGGGTGCTCCTCGATGCGTTCGAGCAGCGCGGCGTTGCGCCGTCCTTCCTCGCGGAGCGCCATCGCGCGCACGCGGCTCATCCGGCTGATCGACGCTTCGGCCAACGCCAGCACGGAGCCGAGCAGCACCAGCACGACGACGACGGCTATGAGCCAGCTCACGACGCCACCGCCCGCGCCGCCGAGAGGAGGCGCTTCTCCTCGCGCGCCATCGCGAGCTCGCTCTCCGGATCCGCGTGGTCGCGGCCGGCCAGGTGCAAGATGCCGTGCGCGACGAGGTGCTCGAGCTCTCGCTGGAGGACCATGCCGAGGCCACGCGCGTGACTCTCCGCGATCGCGACACAGATCACGACGTCTCCCAGGCTCGCCGGGCCCGGCGCATCGAGCGGATCCATCGCGAACGACAGCACGTCGGTCGCCCGCTTCTCGCCGTGGAAACGCCCCTTGAGGTCGGCGATCGTTTCCCGGTCGACGAGGCCGATCGACAGCCCGTGCGAAGGCGGGATCGCGGCCGCATCGAGCGCTCGCTCGGCGAAGGCGGACAGCGAATCAACGTCGACGGGACGATCCTGCTCGTCCGCGATCGCGACGCGCGGTGACGCGGCTCCGCCGGGTTCCGATCGATCGTTCATCGGTTGTCGTCGAAACGACGATACGCCTCCACGATCTCCTGCACGATCTTGTGCCGGACCACGTCCTTCGCGGTGAGATAGACGAACTCGAGGCCGTTGATGCCGGTCAGGATCTCCCGAACCACGTTGAGCCCGGAATCCTGACCCGCCGGCAGGTCGACCTGGGTGATGTCGCCGGTCACGACGACCCGAGATCCGAACCCAAGACGGGTGAGGAACATCTTCATCTGCTCGGGGGTGGTGTTCTGCGCCTCGTCGAGGATGATGAAGGAGTCGTTGAGACTTCTTCCTCGCATGAACGCCAGGGGCGAGACTTCGATCGTGCCGCGCTCGATCAGGCGGCTGAGCTGCTCGGGATCCATCATGTCGTACAGCGCGTCGTACAGCGGACGCATGTACGGATTGACCTTCTCGTAGAGCGTGCCGGGCAGGAAGCCGAGCTTCTCGCCCGCCTCGACGGCGGGCCGGCAAAGGATCAGCCGCGCGACCTCCTTGTGCTGGAGCGCGCGGACGGCCGTCGCCATCGCGAGATAGGTCTTGCCCGAGCCGGCCGGCCCGATCGAGAACGTGATCGTCGAGCGCCGGATCGCGTCGACATATTTCTTCTGCCCGACGGTCTTCGGGCGGATCGCCTTGCCGCGGTGGATCAGAACGGCGTCGGTCAGAACGTCGCGCGGCCGGGCCTCGTCGCTCCTCATCATGTCGATCGATTGCTCGACCGCGTGGGAGGTCAGCGACTGACCCGCTTCAAGGAGCCCGATCAGTTCCTCGAACAGGACGGCGATCCGGTCGGCCTCGTCCTTCGATCCGGAGATGGTGATCTCGTTGCCGCGGACGAGTATCGACGCGTCGAACGCGCCCTCGATGACCTTGAGGAGCTCATCGCGCTGGCCCAGCAGACTCACCATAGGATGGTGCCCTGGAACCAGGATCTTCACCGTTTCGGTTTTCGTCACCCGGTCTCCTGTGCCGCTGGTATGCGGCGAGCGGCCCCTTCACGGGGCCGCTCCGCGATTATACCGAGCAGCCGACGGACGAAACGGGGAACCCTTGAAAGCGGGCGTCAGCCCGGTGGCCACGCCATCGGACGGCCGCCGAGGAGGTGAAGATGCAGGTGGAACACCGTTTGGCCGGCGTCGGGCCCGACGTTGAGCACGAGCCGGTAACCCGAATCGTCGACGCCGTCGACGCGCGCGAGCTCGTTCGCCGCCTCGACCATCTCGGCGAGCAGACCGCCGTGCGAGGCATCCAGCGCGGCAACGTCGCGGACATGGTCCTTCGGCACCACAAGGACGTGGGTCGGTGCCTGCGGATTCACGTCCCGGAAGGCGAAGATGTCGCCCCGATCGAGCACGACCGTCGCAGGGATCTCGCCCGAGACGATCTTGCAGAAGATGCAGTTCGGATCCTTCATGCGATGCCGCCGCCGGCCACCCGGAACGCGGCGAAGAGGTCATCCTCCGGAGGGTCCCCGGCCGTGAACGCAGGGAACGGACGCTGGAAGGCCTCGATCGACAGCAGGACCGGAAGGAGGTCGTCCGGCATCCACGCCACCATCTCGAAGGTCTGGGTCAGGTGCGCGCGCAGGGCGGTGAGCTTGCGCGCGAACCACGCCGTCACGTCGACGATCGCGGCGATCGTGTCGTCCGGAGCAGGCCGCGGCGCGAGCGGGTCGTCGGGCGGCGTCAGCCCCTGCAGTCCTCGCTTCTGAAGTTCTTCGGTGAACGCGGCGAGCGCACTGTCGGGGATCGCGGAGTAGTACAGCCGCTGCGGGAACGTTCCGCCGTTCTCCTTGCGAACGCGATGGAAGGCGTCGGAGGTCATCTGCGAAACGGCGATGTGATCCGGGTGTCGTGTGACCCCCAGCGGCTCCATCGTCACGATCACACGGGGCTCGTGCTCGCGCATGACGGCCGCGATGGCCTCGATACCCTCTTCATTCGCTTCCGTTCCGCCGTCCGGGGTTCCCACGATACGCACGTCCGTGACGCCGACCGCGGCGCACGCCGCGCGAAGCTCGGCTTCACGCACTTCGCCGAGGGTCTCGGGCGTCGCACCGCTTCCCTCGGCGATCAGCCCGACCTCGCCGCGCGTGAAGCAGAGGTTGGCGACGGGAATCCCCTCGTCGGTGTACCGGGCCATGAGGCCGGCCATCGAGTACGCCTCGTCGTCGGGGTGCGCGAAAACGCCGAGCAAGCCACCCGTGCCGGTCACGTGTTGTCCTTGTACCAGCCGACAACTTCGGGCATCCCTTCTTCGACCGAGCGGAACGTATAGCCGAGCTCGCGCCGGGCCTTCTCGGATGAGAACTCGATCGAGCCGCTCAGGCTCTCCATCCCGTCGCGCATTATCCCGGGAGGCTGCTTCAAGATCTTGCCCATGATCGGAGCGAGCGGCATCGAAGCGCGCAGCATGCGCTTGCCGATCGAGAATCGCGGGGCGCGGATCCCGGTCAGCGGGGCGATGCGCCGCAGCAGCTCGCCGATCGTCGCGTTGTCGCCTCCGAGGATGTAGTCCTCGCCGAACCGGCCTTTGTCCTGCGCCGCGATCACTCCGTCGGCCACATCCTCGACGCGGACCCACGAGACGCCGGCGTCCTGGAACGGGAGCGCGAGCAGCCATCCCTTGGCGTAGTAGCGAAGCAGCACGCCGAGGATGCTCGTGTCCCCCGGGCCGTACGCTGCGCCGGGCATGACGGTGACGACGGGCAACCCCTCGGCAGCGAGCTCGCGGACCTTCTCGTGCGCCATCCACTTCGTCTCCTCGTACGCGGAGCCGAAACGGCCGCTGTGACGCACGGTCTCATCGGGAACCTCGCCGGCGGCGTGCGTCCCGAGCGCGGCCACGCTCGAGCAATAGACGATGCGCGCCACACCGGCTTCCGATGCGGCGCGCATGACGTTCTCCGTCCCCTTCACGTTGATCTGGAACATCCGCATCCGGTCCGTGACGCCGAGCTGGTACCACGCGGCGAGGTGGAAAACGGCGTCCGCCCGACGCATCGGACCGGCCAGGCTCGCCGGCTCGGTCACGTCTCCGGGAACGATCGTCATCCCGAGCTCTCGAAGGGGCGCGGCACGCTCCGGCGTGCGCGCGAGCGCCGTCACGCCCCAGCCGCCCTCGACGAGGCGCCGGGCGACGTGACCGCCGATGAATCCGGTGGCTCCGGTGACGAAAGCGCGCACGAACGATAAGGCTACCCGCAGGGGGGGTTGCCGACGCTAGTCGGCCTTGAGCTAAACGGTCGCGGGGATGCGGAGGCCGAGGTCCTCCAGACGCGCGGTGAGCGCTTCGGCCGTGAGATCGAATACCGCCGCGAGCGCCCGGATGTCGATGTCACGGACCGTGAGGACCTTGCCGTTGAAGTCGCCGCGCGCCATCTGGATCATATTGAGATAGCGCGTGAGAACCGGCGCTTCCGGTGCGGCGACATCCCTCAGTCGCTGGAGATCGATGCGCATCCCCTCCGGCGAGGAGTTGGACGCGACCGGGCCGTCGAGCACGATCTCGGTTCCGGCCATCCGCGGAAGGAGCTGATCGACCGGAACTCCGTAGAAGATCGCGAGACGTTGCAGGCGCGGAACGGAGATGCTGCGCTCACCTCGCTCGTACGCGCCGAGGACGGACGCCTTGAACTCCTTCGAAGACGCCTGTTCGACGTCGTGAAGCGAGAGACCTTTCTGCAGGCGTATCGCTCGCAGGCGTTCCCCGACGCGCTGAGCGTAGGTAGCGGCCATCAACGCTTCCCCTTCCCGCGGTGTTCCCGCACCCCCCGGCTGGAGGAGTCGCGATCCCGGCAAAAGCGAATCTTGTTCCGACTCCTCCGTAAACTAGTCAATTGAAACCCCTGGTTCAAGCATCCGTCAATCACTAGGGGCTGTGGTTTCCCCACCCTGGGTGACGTAGACGGCTCAGCCGAGCTGCCCGTAGCGCCCCAAGACGATCGCCGCCGCGGCGAGCGCAGCGGTCTCGGTGCGAAGGATCAGCGGACCCATCGTGACGGGGATCGCGCCGAGTGCGCGGAGCGCGGTCACTTCTTCTTCGGTGAGGCCTCCTTCCGGACCCACGACGAGCCCAAAGGCGCTTGGCCACGTCTCGGGAAGAGCGTCCGACAGGCGAGTGGTCGCCGATCCGTGGAGAACCAGGAGCGGCTCGGCCATGGCGAGCGAAGAAAGCGGTGACGGCGGGAGGACCCGCGGCAGCCAGGCTCGTCGGGATTGCATCGCCGCCTGCCGCGCGACCTCGCCGAGCCGCGCGGTGTGCGATGCGGCTTTGGCCGCGTCCCATCGCGGTACCGAGCGGCGGCTCGCGAAGAGATTGATCGAAGAGACCCCGAGCTCCGTGAGCTTCTGCACGACGAGGTCGAGCTTTCCCGCTTTTGGCAGAGCCTGGTAGACGTGCAGCGCGGGCCGCGGCTCGGGCTCCGACCGTCGATCCGTGACGTGGGCGACGAGGTGATCATCGTCGTCGCCGACCGTGGCCTCGACGACGGAGCCGCGGCCGTCCGAGACGGTGATCTGCTCGCCCGGCCGCAGCCGGAGCACCCGCAATGCGTGACGCGAGTCGTCGCGTTCGAGAACCACGCGCTCCCCGGTGACGTCCGCGGCGAAGAAGTGCGGAGCGGTCACCGCCCGGCCTTGAACGCGTCCTTGAGGCGGCCGAGGATGCCCTTCACCTCGCCGGTTCGTTCGCCGCGCATCTCGGCGAGCTTCTCGACGAGGGCTCGCTCCTCGCCGCCGAGCTTGGTCGGGACGTCCACGGTCAGCTGGACGATCAGATCGCCGCGGCCGCGGCCGCCCAGGCGCGGCACGCCCTTGCCGCGGAGCCGGAGCATCGTGCCCGGCTGGGTTCCCCCCGGGATCCGGAGCGACTCGTCGCCGTCGAGCGTCGGCACCGGAACTTCCGCGCCGAGCGCCGCGACCGTGAACGGGATCGTCAGCGAGCAGAACAGATCGTCGCCGTCGCGGGCGAAGAGGTCGTGCGGCCGCACGGAGACCTGAACGTACAGATCGCCCGCCGGGCCGCCCCGGTGGCCGGCCTCACCGCGTCCGTCGAGCCGCAAGGCCTGACCGTCGGCGATCCCGGCAGGGACGGCCACCTCGATCTGCTCCTCGCGGTGGATCCGGCCCAACCCGCGGCAATCCCGGCACGGGTCGGCCGGCACCTCGCCTTCGCCCCGGCACGCGGCGCAGGGGCGGGTCGACACGACGGTCCCGAAGATCGATCGCTGCTGGGTGCGCTGCTCGCCGGAACCGCCGCACGTCGCACATCGGATGCGGAAGGTTCCGGGTTCGCATCCGCTCCCGGTGCAACGCTCGCAGGAGCGCAGGATGTTGATCTTCACCGAGTCGGTCGTCCCGAAGACGGCTTCCGCGAAGTCGACCTCGATCCGGAGCGAGAGATCGGCGCCGCGCGACGGCTGACCGGGCCGGGACCGGGTCCGTGTACGCCCGCCGAACGCGGACCCGAAGAACGACTCCATGATGTCGCCGAGATCCCCGAACCCGCCCAGGGACGGCGCCCCGCCGTCGCCGTACAGGTCGTAGCGTTCGCGCTTCCCTGGGTCGGAGAGCACCTCGTACGCGACGTTGATCTCTTTGATCCGCTCGGCCGCCGCCGGGTCGGGGTTCGCGTCCGGGTGATATCGCCGCGCGAGATCGCGGTACGCGCGCTTTATCTCATCGGCCGAAGCGCCTCGTTCGACGCCCAGAACCTGGTAGTGGTCGGCGGCCATCGTCCGGCGCTACCGGTCGAGCTCACGCAGCGACGTCTCCAGCGTCCGGGCGACCGCCGAGACGATCGCCATCGCACGCAGGTAGTCCATCCGCGTCGGGCCGATCACGCCGAGCGTGCCCCCGCCCTCGGTGCCGAGCTCGTACGGCGCGGCAACCACGCTCAGCGAATAGAGGTCCTCGACCTGATGCTCCGTGCCGATGCGCACGCTCACCGGACGGATCGCCTCTTCGAGGAGACGGAGGATCTCGGTGTGGCGTTCCATCGTCTCGTACACACGGCGCAACGTCTCACGCTCCGAGGAGAGCGTCTCGTCCGCGGCGAAGTTCGACGTGCCGCCGACGAACACACGGCGCTCGGCCTCGATCATGTGGGTGACCGCGTCCGAAACGCCGGCGAGCAGTCCGCGATCCTTGGTGGACGCGCGCTTGGCCATCGCCGCGAGCCTGGGCTTGGCGTCTTCGAGCCCGACGCCCACGAGCTCGCGGTTCACCTCGTGCGCGAGGTGCTCGACGTCGCGCTCGCTGACGTCGGCGTCGAGCTCGAACATACGCTTCTCGACCCTCCCGCCGTCGCCGATCAGCACCGCGACGACGAGTCGCGGCCCGAGCCACGCCAGGTCGAGGTGGCGGAGATGGCTTCCCTGCAGGTTAGGCGTCAGCACGGCCGCGGCGTAGCGCGTGAAGTGCGACAGGACGTCGGACGCGCGGACGAGCTTGGAGTCGAGGTCGGCCGGCTCGCCGAGCGCGTCGGTCAGTTCGCGCTGCTGGCTCTCCGCCAGCTTCGGCGGCCCGACCGTGTCGACGAACCACCGGTACCCCTGGTCCGTCGGGATCCGGCCGGCGCTGGTGTGCGGCTGGGCGAGGTAACCGAGCTCCTCGAGCAGCGACATGTCGTTGCGGACGGTCGCGCTGGACACGTCGAGCCGGTAACGGCCGACGAGGTGCTTGGACCCGACGGGCTCGCCGGACCGGATGTATTCGCGAACGATCGCCGACAGGATCGCCGCCTGCCGGGCCCCGAGCGCGCGTTTCGAAACCGGGTCGGCCATGATGAAAACCAGGTTAGCACTCGGGTGTTGCGAGTGCTAGAAAGCGGCGGGTTTGCTAGGTCATGCGAAGCGCGACCTCGGACTGGAGGAGCAGGCCACGGCGCGTGAGTTTCGCTACTCCGTTTGCGAGCGCGACGAGCCCGGCTCGCTCGAGGTGCTCCAGCGCCGGGGAGAGATCGCGTCCGGTCCGCCGGGACGCTTCGTCGATATCGAGGCCGGCGACGAGACGCAGCCGTAGCTGGAGCCATTCGTCGTGCCGGGCGGCCTCGGCCAGGCGCTCCTCCCCCGCTCGCGCGTCCGGAGCCCGTTCGATGTAGGTACGCGGCGCCTTCTCGTTCCATACCCGTGCGGCGTCCAGATGCCCGTGCGCCCCGGCGCCGAGCCCTGCGTACTCTCCTTGGTTCCAGTACAAGAGGTTGTGCCGGCATGCGCGACCCGGCTTCGCCCAGTTGGAGATCTCGTAGTGCTCGTAGCCCGCCGCGGCGAGCAGGCCCAGCGCAAGCTCGTACTTCGCCGCCTGGTCGTCGTCGTCGGGCGCCGGCATGCGTCCGGAAGCGACATCCGCCCCGAAGGCGGTCCCTTCCTCGATCGTCAGCGCGTAGGCGCTGATGTGCTCGGGCTCGAGCGCGATCGCCTTCTCCATCGACATGCGCCAGTCGTCGAAGCTCTCGCCCGGGGTGCCGTAGATGAGGTCCAGGTTGAGATTGTCGAACCCGGCTTCGCGCGCTTCCCGCACGGCGACCTCCGTTCGCTCCGCCGTGTGCGCCCGCCCGAGCGTAGCCAGCACGTCGGCGCGGAACGATTGCGCTCCGAACGAGATGCGGTTCACGCCCGCGGCACGGAACCCGCTCAGCCGCTCGACGTCGACGGTTTCTGGGTTCGCCTCGATCGTGATCTCGGCGGCGCTGCTCACGGGGAACGTCGCGCGCAGCCCGTCGAGCAGCTTCCGCATCAGCGTGGGGTCGAGCAGCGACGGCGTACCACCGCCGATGAAGATCGATCCGGCTTCACGGGCTCCGGCGCGTTCCGCCCACGCGCCCGCTTCCCGGAGCAACGCGTCCACGTACTCGGGCGCGGTGTCCTCGATGCCGACGTAGGTGTTGAAGTCGCAGTATGGACAGCGCGATATGCAGTACGGGATGTGAACGTAGATGCCGAAGGCCGGCGCGAGGTGCACCACGTCGGCGCGGGGCTCGAGAGAGTCGACGACCGGCGAGACCGCGGTCACTTGTCCCCCTTCTTGTCGTCGGTGACCCCGCCGCCGCCGACCTGCAGCGCCGCGATGAAGGCCTCCTGTGGCACCTCGACGGAGCCGATCTGCTTCATGCGCCGCTTACCGGCCTTCTGCTTCTCGAGCAGCTTGCGCTTGCGGGTGATGTCGCCGCCGTAGCATTTCGCGAGCACGTCCTTGCGCTTCGCTTTCACCGTCTCGCGCGCGATGATCCGGCTCCCGATCGCCGCCTGCAGCGGGACGTCGAACATCTGCCGCGGGATCAGCTCGCGCAGCTTCGACACCATCGCGCGCCCGTACGTGTACGCGCGGTCCCTGTGCACGATCGCGCTGAACGCATCCACTGGGTCGTTGTGCAGCAGGATGTCGACGCGCACCAGCTCGGCCGGCTGGTACCCGACGTGCTCGTAGTCGAGCGACGCGTATCCACGCGTCCGGGCCTTCAGCTGGTCGAAGAAGTCGAAGATGATCTCGGCCAGGGGGAGCCGGTACCGCAGCTCGACCCGGTCGGCCGACAGGTAGTTCATCCCGTCGAGGATCCCGCGCCGCGACTGGCACATCTCCATCAGCGTGCCGACGTACTCGCCGGGCGCGAGGATCAGTGCGGAAACCATGGGCTCCTCGATCTTCTCGATGTGGCTGGGGTCGGGCAGGTCGGAGGGGTTGCGGACGGTGATGACCTCGTCGGTCGTGAGGATCACGCGGTAGGCCACGTTGGGCGCGGTGGTGACCAGCTCGAGGTCGAACTCCCGCTCGAGGCGCTCGCGCGTGATCTCCATGTGGAGCAGACCCAGGAACCCGCAGCGGAACCCGAAACCGAGTGCCTTCGACGTCTCCGGTTCGTAGACGAGCGCTGCGTCGTTCAGCGCGAGCCGCTCGAGGGCGTCGCGAAGGTCCGGGTAGTCGTCGCCGGCGACCGGGAACAGGCCCGCGTACACCATCGGCTTGGGCTCGCGGTAGCCGGCGAGCGGCTCGCTCGCGGGACGCTGCGCGTCGGTGATCGTGTCGCCGACCTTCGCGTCGCGGATGTTCTTGATGCCGCCGATGAAGTACCCGACCTCGCCGGCTCCCAGCGTTTGCAACGGCGTCGGGTCGGGGGCGAGGGCCCCCACTTCCTCGAGGTCGTGCACGGCCCCGGTCGCCATCATCCGGATGCGCTGCCCCTTGAAGAGGTTCCCGTCCACGACACGCACGTACGCGATCACGCCGCGGTACTGGTCGTAGGTCGAGTCGAAGATCAGCCCGCGAGGCTGGGCGACCGGATCCCCCGTCGGGGGCGGGACGCGCCGCACGATGGCCTCGAGCAGCTCCTGCACGCCCTCGCCGGTCTTGCCGGACACGAAGAGGATGTCCTCGAGCTCGCAGCCGATCACCTGCTGCAGCTCTTGCGCGACCTTCTCCGGCTGCGCCGAGGGAAGATCGATCTTGTTCACCACCGGGATGACCTCGAGGTCGGCCTCGATCGCGAGGTGGAGGTTGGCGAGCGTCTGGGCCTCGATCCCCTGGCTCGCGTCGACGAGCAGCACGGCGCCCTCGCAGGCGTTCAGCGCGCGCGACACCTCGTAGGAGAAATCGACGTGGCCCGGCGTATCGATCAGGTTCAACTCGTAGTTCGCCCCGTCGTTCGAGTCGTAGGAGAGGCGGACGGCCGCCGCCTTGATCGTGATCCCCCGCTCGCGCTCGAGGTCCATCCGGTCGAGGTATTGCGCGCGCATGTCGCGGTCGGCGACGGCGTGGGTGATCTCGAGGATCCGGTCGGCGAGCGTCGATTTGCCGTGGTCGATGTGAGCCACGATGCAGAAGTTCCGGGTTCGGGCTTGTTCGGGCATCGAGCGGGAAGCATATCGCCAGGGCCGGTGTGCCCACGTGGATACCGCGATCCGGCGCTGCTAGACTCGCGCGCCTATGGCAAACATCAAGAGTCAGATCAAGCGCATCCGCACGAACGAGCGCGCTCGCGTGCGCAACGTCGCGACCCGCTCGAAGCTGCGCACGCAGGCCCGGCGGTTCCAGGAGGCCCTCAAAGCCGGGGACCGCGAGAGGGCCCAGGTTGCGTTGCGTGAGGCTCTCCGCGCCTACGACAAGGCGGCGGCCGACGGCGTGATCCACAAGAACAACGCGGCCAACCACAAGGCCAAGCTCGCCAAGGCCTTCAACTCGGCCGACTAAGTCGGTCCCGCTCGCCTCTCCGCACGCGTGTACGGTTGAGGTCGTATAACGACCTCAACGGTACCGAAGCGGCTCCGAACCATCTCTGTTGCGTTTCGCGGCGCACAACGCCGTGGAACGCAACGGGTCAACCGTTCCCGCGGCTCTCCAGGTGCTTGCGCAGGCGCGCGAGCCTGCCGTCCCAGTCGCCGCCGACGCTGGCGATCCACGAAACCGCTTCGGTCAGCGGGCCCGGCGTGAAGCGGTAGAGGTTCTCGCGGCCGACCCTCACCGAAGCGACGAGTCCGGCTTCCTCCAGAGCCATCAGATGTTTCGCGATCGCTTGGCGGGTGACGGGTAGCTCGTCTGCCAGCCGGCTCGCGGTCGTTTCGCCACCCTCCGACAAGCGACGCACGACTTCGCGCCGGGTCTCGTCGGCCAGCGCCGAGAAGATCTCGTTCGGATCGCTCCGGCCCGTCATGTGCGCGCCAGCAGAAGAGGGGTCTCGACGACGGTCAGCTCGGTGCCGTCGGGTGTCTCCGTGAGGTGGATGTCGACGGTAGTCGCCGGCGCCGGCCACTTCTCCCCGCCGGGTCCCTCCTCCATCGCGAGCCAGCGGAAACGGAGCCGCTCGTTCGGTTCGACGGTTTCGACGAGGGCGCGACGGACGACGCCCTCCTCGTCGCGGATGACGAGCCGGCCGCCGGGACGGACGTCGAGCTCGACGACCGACGCGCCGAACCAGTCCGACAGCTGATCGGACTGGGTCAGGGCCGCCCAGACATCGTCGCGCGAGGCCGGGAACGATTCGGTCCGCTCGATCAGTTCCAACCTTCCCTCCCGCGAAAAAGCGCAACTCAGTGGTTGCGTATTGGGTTCGGCTCCGTTAGACTCGCAACCCAACGGTTGCAGTATAGGCCCGGGTTCGGAGGTGCGCCATGCGGAACCAGCTCGTCCCGTACGTGGTCGAGGAGACCAACCGAGGGGAGCGGTCCTTCGACATCTTCTCCCGCCTGCTCAAGGAGCGGGTGATCTTCCTCGGGACCGAGATCGACGACGGCGTCGCGAACCTCGTGAACGCGCAGATGATCCACCTCGAGTCGGTCGATCCCGGCAAGGACATCAACATCTACATCAACTCACCCGGCGGCTCGAGCACCGCGTTGCTGTCCATCTACGACACGATGCAATACGTGCGTCCCGACGTGGCGACCTGGTGCATCGGGATGGCTGCGTCCGCAGCGGCGGTGATCCTCGCGGCGGGAGCGCCGGGGAAGCGCTTCGCGCTTCCGCACGGGACCGTGCTCATCCATCAGCCGCACGGAAGAGTAGGTGGCCAGTCGGTCGACATCGAGATCCACGCGCGCGAGATCCTGCGGCAGCGTAAGGTCATCGAGGACATCCTCGCGCGGCACACGGGCAAGACGGCCGAGCAGGTTTCCAAGGACACCGATCGCGACTTCATCATGACGGCCGATGAGGCCGTAGCGTACGGGATGGTGGACGAGGTCGTGACCTCCCGGAAGCCGAAGTTCGCTGAAGCGGAGACGCTCGCTGCGATGGCGCCGTCTCGGAACGGTGACGGAACGGCTTAGACGCGCGAAGCGCGCGCCGGCCCGGCGATCTCGTCGACGAGAAGCTCGAGCACCAACGGGTCGTCGGCCTCGCTCTTGAGCGCGAGGTCGGCGTCGGCGGCGAGCCGGTAGGCGTGACGGATCTCGTCGGGCGTGAAGTTGCGG
>JBBDRM010000087.1 GCA_040905475.1 Actinomycetota bacterium | reverse complement strand
TCATCGGCGCCGAGCCGCGCTTGCGCGGCTGGCGTCCGTTGCAGCCGCGAGTTAGGTTGCGTCACCATCGTTCCAAGTATCGGGCACAGGCAACGGACTGGCTAGGCCTTTCTGAGCCCGCGAGCGAGGTCGTTCAAGTAGAGCCGGGAGGCGTTCGCTTGCGGCAACGATAAGGTCGGCGAGTTTCCTGGCTACGCCCTGGACCGACGAGGAATCCACCTCAAACGATTCGGGTGCGCCAGGCACGATAGCTTCGATCCGACCGAGCGCGTGGACCCCCCGCCAGATACCTCGCGAGTCAACGTCGAGGGGAACATCGGGGAAGTGAACGCCCACGTTCAGGTAGAACCGCCAGGGTTCGCCTCCTGAGTTCCACTGACTTCCCTGAATGTCGAAGACCTCGACGTGATCCGCGCGCTCGCGTGCGAAGGTCGAGCGTTCCTTGCGAAACCCAAGAGACTTGAGGTGTGACCGATGCAGCTCCGATGCCAAGTCAGACCCGAGATTGCGCACAGGCATTCCGGCAACCTAACGACCCTGCGCGTCAGCGGCCACGCGCGCTCCGATGCCGCTGAAGCTCGCCTGGTGCGTAACGGCGCGCGTGGTCCGTTGCACGCGCGAGTTAGCCCGCTCGCGTTGTGAGCTCAAGACAGACCTCGTTCCGCGAGGGCACGTCGCGCTATCGCGTCGCCCTTCTCCGTATTGACCACCCAGCATGCAGACTCCCAATCGCGTGCCTCGGTTGCCACAATAAGAGCCTTCTCCACGCGCTGCAGCGCCTCAGTCACTTCCTCGGCCACGTGCTTCACCGGGGCAACACGCTCGGGTGGCCCGTCGTCGGCGTATTCCAACCTTCCGACGCGCACGACTCCTGCGTCAACGAGCTTCCGGAGGCTTGCGAAGGCCGCAGCAACATCCGACTTCGTCGGCCGCCAGTCAGGGGTTGCTGGCGGATTCTCTCGAATCCCGAAATGAATGAGTACCCACAGGAAGGCAACGTCATCGCTCAGCCCATCAATCAGGAGTTCTTCCTCTCCCGGAGACAGGTCAATCGGATCCATCACGCACCAACAACTGCTTGAACCTCGGATCCGCTACGACTGCGCTATCCATTGGTCGGGCTAACGACCCTGCGGCTCATCGGCCGCGATCGGCACGAAGTGCCGACGCGGCCCGTTGCAGCCGCGAGTTATGCGGTCGCCGTCCCACGCAGCCAACCCGTTCGGGATGCCATCACCAAGCCAGATCGCCGGCATCACTCATTCGGCTCCGCGCGCGCCGAGTCCACACCTTCAATCTCGCTCAGCATCCACACCGAGGTGAGAGCGTCATCCCAAGCAACCACGATGTGGTCAGGATCCCCATCGAACACAACAACTGTCCCACATTCACCTGGTACGGGACAACCGGCATCTTCCAACAGAGGCCCACGGTAACGAACCCGTTGACCTTCCCGTACCTTAGGCTGAGTCACGACTCACCACACCGCACCTTGCCAGACCGTCCGCATAACGACCCTGCGGCTCATCCGGCCGCGATCCGCGCGCAACGCGCGGGCGCATCCGTTGCAGCCGCGAGTTATGCCGTATCACCAATTCCCTCCCGAGCACGCGCCGCCGCAATGGCATCAAGAACCCGCTCCCCCTCTGGCACCCACGCAGGAGGAAACTTCACCCTTAACACATCTCCGGTCGGCCAAACGATCGACGCGATGAGAAAGCCCGCCCTTGATCTCCGCTCCCAGATCTTCACTGTGTTCAAGGGCGCCACCTTGGACCACCGACGGATCATGAACCGTGGCGGCAGCAGCCACGGAACCCGCATGAAGGCCACATCATCACGGGTCATGCCGAAGCAATAAGAGCGCGTGTAGATCCAATACTGGCCATCGAGCAACGAAGGCCACGGACTCTGACCGCTTTCAGCCTCGCCAACCACAAGGAGCTCCCTCCCCTGCACAAGAGGTCCAAGTACCTCGCGAATTCGCGCAGTGAAAGAACGCCTGCGGAAGAGTCCGCGCAACTTCGAAATCGCAGTCACGGCTCAATCACCCGAGGAGCGCGTCCGGGTCCCTCTCCACCAGTCGGCATAAGGACCCTGCGGCTCATCGGCCGCGATAGCCGCGAAGCGGCGACGCGGTCCGTTGCAGCCGCGAGTTAGACCGTCCCCATGTGGCCGGACGGAGTTCACGTTGTTCCCTTGAAGGTTGTATCGGCGTCGCCGACCGAGTCCTCCGAGCCTGAGGCGTTGTCGTACCGACCGCACCGCCCGGCCCAAAGAAACACCGGGGGCAGGCCATCCAACAGCTTCACTGGGACGGGCGCCGAAAACTGGTCGCCGAATACCGTGAAAGGATGACGCTCTGGGGTCACATTGGGGTCGATGAAGCCACCCTGCAGGAGCCAGAAGGTCGGGGGTTGTGCTTCTGTAGATCGAACAAACGTGAGGACGTAACCCAACCCGTCCCTGACACCCATCGTGAACATGCATTCGAGCCTGCGTTCGTCGATCGGTGGAAGCGGTTTGGCAAAGCGCACGATGACGTGCAGAGTGCTCCCATCCGCTATCAAATCGATTCGACGGACGTCAGCTGATGTATCCAGCGCCTTGCCCGTCGTCAGCGCGACATCGCCAACCGGATCGCTGACCGAAGCAGATCCCTTAAGACCGGTAGGGGGCGATGGAGACCGGGTCGGCTTTGGGGTTGAAGACTCACCACTGCAACCGAAAAGAAGAATCAGGAGCGTTAAGAAGACGAGTCGCGGCCTCGTTGTCATGATCGGTCTAACGACCCTGCGGCTCATCGGCCGCGAGCCGCGCTTGCGCGGCCGGCGTCCGTTGCAGCTGCGAGTTAAAAGGCGCGCGGTCACGACACCACGGCGTCATGCGCACGTTGGCCCAAACCCCTTTGGCCAAGCCTCTACCCCTGGGAGGAAACCACATACAGGTAATCATCGTCGGCAGGAATACTCCACAACTGCTGCGCATCGAATCGAAATCCCGAATCGACCGCCCCTGCGGGCAGATCCACCCGCCTGTCAAACGGAGCCGAGCCGTACCGACCGCTGGGGTCGCGCACATACACGCGAGTCGTTCCATGCGTCGTCGGGTTCCCCAGAGGCGTGCCAATCAGGATCTCTCGGATGTCCGCGGCCGAGCACGAGTTGTAGCGCAGCGCCACGATGTCACGCCGAACCTTGCAGCCAGCAGAATTCGTCCAAGCCTTCACGGATGACTCATAGGGAGGATCCCTCGACATATCTGTCGCGGATCCCGGCGGTCCACAATCCCCGCCTCGCGTCGAAGTCCAAGCCCCCACGAACAACGCGACCGCGAGAATCGGAATCGCCAACAGAACCCAGCGCGACCTCTTAGCAGTAACCGAGGCCATCACGGCCGTTTAACTCCTACTTATAGAGACCGGCGTATCCCCGGCCCTGGTCAATATAACGCGCAGGTTCCGCGCGGGCCCCACAATTCGAACGGAACCATTCACCAGGGGGTTTTTTCAGATCGGTCATCTCAGGCCTCGCTCGTTATGCCGCGGATCCGGTCGGTATAAAGCCCGGCGCACGAGGCTCGCTCATGCCGGATCCGCCCGGCGTGGGCGGGCGATCCGATCGAGCGGGCTGTAGACGCCCAGACCTCCCCGATTGAGGACGTGGGTGTAGATCATCGTCGTCCGGACGTCCTCGTGGCCGAGAAGCTCCTGAACGGTCCGGATGTCGTAACCGTCCTCGAGGAGATGGGTCGCGAAGGAGTGACGGAACGTGTGCGACGTGACGTGCTTGGCGATCCCAACGCCCCGAGCGGCCGCGCGCACGGCCTTCTGGACGACCGACTTGTGCAGGTGATGGCGGTGCTCGATCCCCGTCTCGCGATCCCGGTAGTGGGACGTCGCAGGGAACACCCATTGCCATCCCCACTCCCGATCGGCTCTCGGGTACTTCCGCGCGAGAGCGGTCGGCATCGGCACGCGTCCAAGCCCCCGAGCCAGATCCTTCGCGTGTTGTCTGCGAATGACGCGGAGGTGCTGCTCCAGCGGCCCGCGCAGCGCCTCGGGCAGCATCGTGACCCGATCCTTGGCTCCCTTGCCGTCGCGAACGAGGAACTCTTGCCGGCCGAAGTCCAGGTCCTTCACGCGCAGCGAAAGCCCCTCCGTTAAGCGCAGCCCGGCGCCGTAGAGGATCTTGCATACCAGGAGCGGGACGCCCTCGAGATGCTCGAACATAACACCTACCTCGTCCCGGGTGAGAGCGACGGGCATCCGCTTGGGCTTCCGCGCTCGCACGACCCCCTCGACGCGGTCGAGCGGCCGCTCGAGGACATGCTCGTAGAAAAAGAGCAGCGCAGCCAGCGCTTGGTTCTGGGTGGCGGCCGCGACCTTGTGGGTGACGGCCAGATCGCTCAGGAACGCGTTGACGTCCACCTCGGACAGCGTGCGAGGATCGGCACCGCCGTGGAACCGGAGGTACCGGCCGATCCAGTGGAGGTACGACTTCTGCGTCTGAGGGCTGTAGTGGCGGCTGCGGAAAACCTCGACGGCGCGATCGTACAGGCGAGGCAAACGACCTCCTTGGTGACCGTACGGCGATGGTAAGACGGCCGCCGCGTGAGGACGATTCCGAGAAGATCGTGAGGAACGGCGCTAACGTGAAGCGCCGACCACGAAGTCGGCCACCGCGCGCTGGACATCCTCGTTCACTGCCAGCGTGAAATGGTCGGCGCCGGCGACTTCGAGATAATTCCCGCGCGGCAGCGTTTCGGTGACGCGGCGGCCGGTCCCCAGCACGACGTCCTGGTCGCCGCTCACGACGAGTACGGGCACGTCGATCGTCGCAACATCCTCGATCGAGCACGGCGGGAAGTCGCCGCTCAAGAACGCGGCGACCGCGGCGCGATCTCCTGCGACCTGCTCGGCGAACGTCCAGTAGAACGAGACATGTGGCGGAACATCGTCGGGGAACTCGGTACGGCGGAGGATCTCCGCGAGCGGCGGGTTCCTCTCCGGGAAGGAGTACGGGCCGAGCCCGATGATCCCCTCCCCAGTCGCGACGAGCGCGCCGGCGCGGAACCGGCCCGCGTGGGTGTGCAGAAGGTGGAGCGCCACCGTCGTTCCGATCGAATAGCCGACGATCGAGGCTTGCTCGATCCCGAGGTGATCGAGGAGCGCGATGACGTCCCGCGCGAGCGCATCGGTCCCGTGCAACGCGGGGTCGGCAGGCTTGTCGCTGCCGCCGTGGCCGCGGAGATCGAGGCCGATGACTTGAAGCCCTCGTGACGTGAGAGGGTCGATCCAGCCGCACGCGCCGAAGTTGCCTGCGAAGTTCACGGCGGCGCCGTGGAGCATAACCACCGGAAGACCCGACCCGTGAACCTCGTAGGCGAGGTTGAGCCCATCGTTGGCGAAGAAGGGCACGTTATGCGCCCGGCGGCCCGCCGAGCGCTCGGAACGGCTCCGGCGTGTAATCCGACAGCACTTCGCGCCATTCCGGGAGCGTGGCCGAGATCGCGGGGTCGTCCTTCACGAGCCAGGCGAGATGGCGAAGCGCGTGCTCCAGGACCTGCTCGACGCCGATCGTCGGCGGCGGCGCGGTCGTGTCACCGCGTGCGAGCTCGGCGCGGCCTACAGGGATCGCGATCCAACCGGGCGGCGCCCCGGCCGCAGGCGAGACCACCGTGAGGTAGGTGAGCACGGCCTCCGACCCGGCATGCCGCCAGGAAGTCGAATGGAGCACGATCGGCTCGAGGCCGAGTCGGGCGAGCGCGTGCAACGAGACCGCTTCTGGCTTCGCGCCGGCCGGCCATCCGATGATGAATGAGTCCGCGTGTTCGGGCTTCAGGTAAACCACTCGGTCGTCCCGGTAAGCGACTGCGAGGATCTCGATCGCCTGCATGACGAAGTCGGCCGACCAAGGCATCTCGGAAAGCGGCTCAGGGAGCCCGCTGATATCGGCCGACGGGCGTTCGTTCACGTCAGCCATGGCGATCGAGGGCGGCTACCCGTGGGGAACCGCGATGGCCATGACCTGTTCGCTCGTCAGGTCGCGGCCGTGGGCGGCGCGGCCGTGCTCCTGGATGGTGGCGACCACCTCTTCCTGTGTGCCGTTGACGCGGTATCCGCATTCACACGTGACCTGCCACTGCATGGAACCTCCTCTCAGCGAACGCTCCCCATCATGGCATGCGCGGCGCGCGAGCGCGGGGTTCACCCTGACCTCGGGCGTTCCGGAGCCGGGGTTTCATGTCGCCCCCGGCTACGGTGCATCAGGAGGTCGATCGCCGCCCAGGTGGTCTTCGCGAACGGATAGAAGAGGAGCGGCAGGAAGAGCGTCATCAGGATGGCCGAGGCGGTGATCGTGAAGATGGACGGGTCGGGAAGCGACCGCGCCAGCATCACGCCGACGGTCGCGATCGTGCTCACGCCGGTGACCCCGTAGTTGATCGCGAGGGAGCCGAGGAAAGCGCCTTCCTCGCGCTCGAAGACAAGCCCGCAGCGGGGACATCGCTCGGCGAGCGTGAACCAACGGCGGAACAGCTTCCCCCGACCGCACTGCGGGCATCGTCGCGTCAGCCCCCGGAGAAGCGCACGCCAGGGTGAGACCTCTACTCTTCCAGAAGGCCCTTGAGCCGCTCCAAGGTCTCCGCGCATTCGGTTACCAGGTCGTATACCACCTCGCGGGCGGGGCGAACCTCATTCATGCTCCCGACGATCTGCCCCACCGGGAACCCCGTCAGCTCCCGAGGCTGGTAGCGGAACATCCGGTGCTGCGCGTCGGCGGTCAGCATCCACTGCAGCGGCATCGGCAGCGGGCCCGGCGAGTCCTCGGCGTCCCAGGCCTCGGTCCACGCCGTCCGCAACTGGCGAGCCGGCTTGCCCGTCATCGCCCGCGAACGCACGGTGTCGCGGGACGACGCGGCCAGCAGCTTCTCCTTCGAGACCGGGGGCGTGTCGGCCTCGGCAACGGTCAGCCAGATCGAACCGGTCCACACGCCCTGCGCTCCCAGTGCCATGCCGGCCGCCATCTGCCGGCCGCTCCCGATCCCGCCGGCGGCGAGCACCGGCGTTGGGAAGACGGCATCGACCACCTCGGGTACGAGCACCATCGTGGCGACCTCGCCCGTGTGACCGCCGGCCTCGGTGCCTTGCGCGACGATGATGTCGACGCCGACCTCCTTCTGACGCAGCGCCTGGTCGGCCCGGCCCACGAGCGCCGCGACCTTCACGCCGCGCGAGTGCGCCTCCTCGACGACATCCTCGGGCGGCGGTCCGAGCGCGTTGACCAGCAGCGAGATCGGGTGCTTGAAGCACACCTCGAGCTGCGGGCGCGCGGTCGCGTCGGTCCAGCCGAGCAGCGGCGAGGGCGCGGCGTCATCGGCGGGCAGCTTGGGGACGTGATGCTTGTCGAGCAGGTCCTCGACGAACTGCTTATGGCGTTCAGGGATCTGCTTCTGCAGCTCCTCCACGATGTTCGAGGCGTTGAACGAAGCGCCCTCGTACTTCGCCGGGATCACGACGTCCACCCCGTACGGTTTGCCGTCGACGTGCTCGTCGATCCATGCCAGCTCGACCTCGAGCTGGTCGGGCGCGAAGGCGACCGCGCCGAGCACGCCCATGCCGCCGGCTTTGCTCACGGCGGCGACCACGTCGCGACAGTGACTGAACGCGAAGATCGGGAACTCGATGCCGAGCATGTCGCAGACCGGCGTGTGCATGAGACGCTCCTATGTGGCGGGGCCGGCGGCGATGCCGCGCGCCCACGGATAGTCGGGCTTTCCGGACGGATGACGGACCATCTGGTCGACGAGGTACACGACGCGCGGCACCTTGTAGCCGGCGATCCTCGCGCGGCAGTGCTCCTGGACGCTCTCGAGGGTCGGCGCCTTGCCCTCGCGCGGTTGGATGATCGCGGCGACGCGCTCACCCCAGCGCTCGTCGGGCACGCCGACGATCACGGCGTCGTAGACGTCGGGGTGTGCCTTGACGGCGGCCTCGACCTCCTCGGGGTAGATCTTCTCGCCGCCGGAGTTGATGCACATCGAGCCCCGGCCGAACACGATCACCGTTCCGTCGGCGTCGATCGTGCCCATGTCGCCGGGGAGCACCCAGCGCTCGCCGCGGATCTCGAAGAACGTCTTGGCGGTCTTCTCGGGGTCGTTGTAGTAACCGAGCGGGATGCGGCCCTTGAGTGCGACGCGACCCACGACGCCGGAGCCGGCCGCGACCGGCTGCAGATCGTCGTCGAGCACGGTCGTCGTGGGCTTCATCATGAAACGCAGGCCGCTGGCTGGTTTCTCCGCGCCGACGGCCTCCATGCCTTGGTGGCCGGTCTCGGTGGCACCGAAGTTCTCCATCACCATGACATTGGGGACGTTGGCGCGGATCTGATCCTTGACGGCGTCGGAGAGCACGGCGCCGGCGGAGCTCAGCACGATCAGCGAGGAGAGGTCGCGCTCCTTCGGCGAGGTGACGAGCACCTCGGCCAACGGACGCGCCATCGCGTCGCCGACCAGCGTCATCGAGTTCACGCGCTCGCGCTCGACGAGATCCCAGGCGTTCGCCGGGTCGAAGCGATGCTGCAGAACGACCTTGTCGCCCCAGAACATCCCGATGAACACGCCGAGCTGCGCGGCGCCGTGGATCAGCGGCGGCACCGCGAACTGCACGAGCGGCGGGTCGCGCTTGAGCGCGTTCTCGCCGAGCTGCTCGGGCTCGGAGATCGGCTCGCCGAGCGGGTTCCCGCCGCCCATCGCGGTGAAGAAGATGTCTTCCTGACGCCACATCACGCCCTTGGGCATGCCGGTCGTGCCGCCGGTGTAGATGATGAACAGATCGTCTGGCGAGCGCGGCGCGAACTCGCGCGCCGGCGACGCGGCGCCGATCGCCTCGTCGTAGAGCACCGACCCCAGCCCCGAGATGTCGGCGCCGCTCGCGTCGTCGACGACGATGAGATGCCGGAGCTTGGGGACCTCGGACCGGACGGCGGCGATGCGCGGCGAAAGCTCACGCTGGTGCAGCAGCGCGACCAGGTCGGCGTCGGTGAAGAGGTAACGCAGCTCGCCCTCGACGTAGCGGTAGTTCACGTTGACCGGGACCGCGCGGATCTTGACGCAGGCCAGCATGCCCTCGACGTACTCGGTTGAGTTGTAGAGGTACATGCCGACGTGCTCGCCGGGCTTCACGCCGGCGGACCGCAAGTGATGCGCGAGGCGGTTCGCGCGCTCGTCGAGGTCCCGGTAGGTCAGGCGGCGGTCGCCGCAGACCAACGCGACGCGATCGGGGACCGCGTCGACGACACACTCGAATAGGTCGGCGAGGTTGAACTCCACCGCGACAAGTAGAACACGTTCTAGTTATCCGCGCAAGGTCGCGACGGCTCGCTCGAACCGTGTCCCAAAACATACGCCCCACGTAGGTTTTGGGACACACGTGGCCCAGGTCGAGCAGATCCGGTCACACGGGCAGGGCCGCGGCCGCTCGCGCAAGGCCGCCGCGCGCCTAAGCAGGCGGGGCGAAGAACTCGAGCTGGATGTTGTCCGGATCGCGGAACGCCATGCCCGATCCGTAGGAAGCGTCGACGATCTTGCCGTGCTCGATGCCCATGTCGTCGAGCTTCTTCCCCCACGCTTCGAGCTCCGCTCGGTCCTTGACCCCGAACGCGAGATGATCCAAGCCGCGACGACGCTCGTCGAACTCGTCGGTATTGGGCTCCCAGAACTGGTGCAGGCTGACGAGCGCTCCGCCGGGCAGCGCCCAGACGCAGTGCTGGAACGGTCCGGTGTTCTCGTCGAGCACGGGATCCGACCCGAACAGGCGCGTGTACCACGGCCTGCTCACCTCGAGGTCCTTGATGGTCAAGACGACGTGCGTGATCGGCGGAAAGTCGCTCATGGTCCCCCCTTGTGTGTTGTCCTGACGGTTGAGGTCAGGACGATACTTGCAGGGGCTCGCAGATCCGGCAAGGCTCGAAGCCTTCGGCGCCGGGCTCTACGGTGCGCAGGTCGTCGCGGCCGGCGACGACGACGCAGTCGGGCTTGTGGAACATGGTGCCCTTCTCGGTCGCGACGTAGGATCCGTTGCCCGTCGTGCTCACCTTGTTGCTTGCTCCGGCTGCGGAGACGGCCCCGGATGCCAGCAGGTCGCGGATCTGGCGGAGCGAGTCCGCGGTCTCGTCGCCTTGGCGGCGGGTCTCTTGGATCTGACGGGTGATCCAATAGCTGAAGTAGAAGAGAGCGCCGACGACGGCGACGGCCAAGCCGAGCAGCCCGCCGGAGATCAGGTACGGCGTCTGCTCGAAGACGTAGGGGGTGCGCGAAGCGCCGACCCAACCGAGGATGATCCCGAGCAGCCCCACGACGACGCCGGCGGCGCCGGCGATCATCAAGAATCGTTCCGGCTGGCCCCTCCCACCGCGCGAGCGGATCTTCGAGACCGAGCCCCGAAGGCGCTCCGTACGGGCCTGGTCGCCGTTCGAACCGTTGCCCTGGGTCACGTCGATTCCTCCAAGGAACAGCGGGCGACCACCTTGGCGGTGGTCATCCGGTCGGCGAGGATCCGAAGGTAACGCGAGCCGAGAAGCCCGGCAAGCAGCATCAGCCCGATCAAGATGGCGGGCACGCCGAGCACGCCGACCGGACGCGCGGCGAGCACGGTGCCGCCGCCTCCGGTTCCCGGGGTGAAGGTTCCGGGATCACCGGTGCCGAAATCGATCGGCGGCGCGACCCCGCCGGGCAGCAGCGGCGGGACCTCCCCACCGAACTCTGGAAGATCCGGCAGGATGAATGGGGGGCTGGCGGCCGAGCTCACCGAAGAGCTTCCGAAGATGAACTGCAAAGTCTGATCGCCCTGGAAGAACGTCGCGAGGAATCCGGCGACCGTCGGGGAAAGCACACCGCCGTCGCTGAAGAGCGTTCCCAAGACCGGCGCGCCACTCGGGTTCCTGAGCGCGCTGCTCACCTCGGCGGGCATAGCATCGAGCAGCGTATTCATCCCCGCGGAGTTGAGACTCAAGATGATCCCTTGGACGCCCAAAGAGCCGACGGCACCGTCGACCTGACCGATCGAGCCGCCGAACGTCAGATTGATCCCGTTCGGCTTCAAGTACTGGTCGAAGATCTGCTCGGCGAGCACGCCGAACGGGTCCTGCTCGGCGTCGCCGGCATGGAACCCCTTCTCGTCCACGACGATCTTGGCCTGCTCCTTGCCGGTTTGATCCTTGATCGTCATCCCGCTGATCTGAAGCGTCGATTGGGTCGTGGCCTTGACGCCGTCGCTCGTTACCCGGGCCAGCGTGAGGATCTGATCGATGTGGATGAAGCCGAGGATGTCGAGATCGGTCACCCGCGACTTCGCGATCGAGAGCGCGATGTCGTTGTCGACCGTCGAGAAGGACGACGACTCGAGCGTTCCGAACGAGACGACCGTCGGGATGCCGGCCCGCCCCGTGGTCGACGACGCCTCCATCGTCTTCTCGCTCGAGCGAGCGCGCATGCCGATCCCGGCGGCTACCTCCTCGCTCGCCGTCCCTCCCGGCGGGTAGAAGGACTCGGCCCGAACGGGGTACGGCGGCGCCGTCTCGAACGACTTTCCGGCGAACCTCTTGAACGGCTGGATCCCGAGTGCAAAGGCCTCCGGCGAGTCCGGATCGGAGCATCGGAAAGCTGATTCCGGTCCCGGAGGATCCTGTTCGGGCGGGGCCGGCACGGCGGGGAAGCAGATCTCGTCGAGCTCCTTGATCTGGGTCGGGTTGAACAGGAACGAGTCGAAGATCAGACTCGGCGGGGCGTTACCGGCGACGTCGCCGATCCAGGCGATACTCCCCATCGCGCGGCCGCTCGGCCCGGTGTCGAGCTGGGAGATGCTGTAGACCTTGCGCACCTCGAATGTCGGGTCGGCGGGGATCCCGAAGCTCGGCTGGTTGTACACGGTGGAGATGGCGCTCGCGGTCGCGCCCACGGAGTACCCTAGCAGCGCGGTCTCTTCTTCCTGGCCCTGTGCCGGCATGCCCGCCGGGACGCCGAGCAACAGCAGCGACACCGCCGTGACGGAGAGAGCGCGCCGGAAAGTCTTCAACTCATCCCGCCTTACCCAGATACGCGGACGACAGCTCTTCCTCGACGTCGGCCGGCTGCCCGAAGCTCCGGATCTTCCCCTGTGCCATCACCGCGGCGTAGTCGGCCACCTTGAGCGCGGTCTGCGCGAACTGCTCGACGAGCAGGATCGCGACGCCCCGGCTCGCGATCTGCGCGACCAGCTCGTAGAGCTCGGCGACGATCAGCGGCGCGAGACCCATCGAGATCTCGTCCAGGAGCAGCAGCGCGGGATCGTTCGCGACGGCGCGCGCGAGCGCGAGCATCTGCTGCTCTCCGCCCGACATCGTGCCGGCGACCTGCTTGCGGCGTTGCTTCAGCTTGGGGAACTGGTTGTAGGAACGCTGCTCGACGTCGCGGAGCGATGCGCCGCCGAACGTGACCATGCGGAGGTTCTCCTCGACGGTGAGGTTCGGGAAGATGCCGCGCCCTTCGGGGATCGCGCAGACGCCGGCGCGCGCGAGCTCGTCGGCGCTGGCGCCGTTCACATGCCGTCCGGTGATGTGAACGCATCCTGCGGTCGGACGCATCTGTCCGCTCGCGATCTTGAGGGTCGTGGTCTTGCCGGCGCCGTTCGGACCGAGGAGCGCGACGACGCTTCGCTCGGGCACGACGAGGTCGACCCCATGCAGCACTTCGATCCGGCCGTAGGCGCCACGGACGTCGCGAAGCTCGAGCACCGGTGTGCTCATCCGTCCTCCCGTTCGACCTTCACGTTACGCCGCATCGCCCGCTGCTCCTAGGTACGCCGCCTGGACCGCCTCATTCGCCCGGATCTCGGCCGGGGTGCCGGCCGCGATCTTCCGGCCGAAGTCCAGCACGTGGATCCGAGCGCATATATCCATAACGAGCTCCACATCGTGTTCGACCATCAGTATGCCGAGCCCTTCTTGCGTCAGATCCCGGAGTAATCGGGCAAAGAAGACCGTTTCCTCGTCACCGAGGCCCGAAGAGGGCTCGTCGAGGAGCAAAAGCTTCGGCGCGCAGGCCAGGGCCCGGCCGAGCTCGACCAGGCGCGCCAGCCCGGTCGGCATCGTGTCGGTGCGGTGATCGGCCACCCGGCGGAGCTCGATCCGGTCGAGGATCTCCTCGGTCACCGCCCGCGGATCCACGTCCTCATCGGACCAGCGGGAGCGGATCTCGGCGGCCACGAGGATGTTCTCCCGCGCGGAGAGCGAGCCGAAGACCTCGAGCCGCTGGAAGGTCCGCGCGATACCGAATCGCGCACGCTCGTGCGGCTTGTAGCCCGACGCGTCCTTGCCGTCGAAGGTGACGCGGCCGTGCGTCGCCGGCTGCAAGCCGCAGATCACGTTGAACATCGTCGTCTTCCCCGCGCCGTTCGGGCCGATCAGGCCGGTGATGCTCCCCGCTTCCACGTCGAGGTCGACCTCGGAGAGCGCGAGGAGGCCGCCGAACTGAACGGTCACGCTGTCAACCTGAAGCAGCGGCAACCTCGGTCACCTCCTCCATCGGGTCGATCGGCGCCGGTATCCCGGCCGAGCCTCGTGGTGTCAGCGCGAGAAGCCTCCTCACCCGCTCCGAGATGATGTACGCGACCCCGTTCGGGTTGCGGCCGATAGTGACGGCGGCGATACCGACCCAGAGGAACTGCAGCTTCGCCATCTCGAGCCCGAAGATCTGTGTGTTCGGCGTCAGCGAAGGCAACGCGAACAGGATCCCGCCGAGCAGCGCCCCGCTGACGGACGTGATGCCACCGATCACCGCGAGCAGCAGCAATGGCAGACTCTGCAGCATGATGAAGTCGGTGCTGCCGGCGGTCGTCTTCAACCCGCCGTAGAGCGCCCCGCCGACGCCGGCCATCGCCGCGGCGATCATGAAGACGGCGAGCTTGGTGCGGGTGAGGCTGAGGCCGAGCGTCGCGCACGCCACGGGGCTGTCGCGCATCGCCGCCAGCACCCGGCCGAACTGGCCGCGGCGGATCCGTAAGACGAGCATTGCGAACAACGAGAACGCGATCGCCAGTAAGACGAAGTACGCCCGCACGCCGTCGAACGACACGCCCGGCAGATCGAGGCGGCCCACGGGGAGCGCGCCGAGATTCCCGAACACCCACTCCTGGGAGAAGAACATCTGGTCGAGAAAATACGCAAACGCCATGGTGCTCAGTGCGAGATAAAGACCTTGCAGCCGTAACGACGGCAATGCGATGAGCGCGCCGGCGAAGGCCGCAAGCGCAGCGGCGGCAAGGATGCCGAACACAGTGCCGTCACCCCCGACCCTTGCCATCGCATACGCACCGACCCCGGCGAACGAGATCTGGCACAGGCTCACCTGACCGCCATAACCGGTGAGCAGCACCAGCGAGAGCATGATGATCGCGAGCGCGAGCCCCTCCCCCGCGCGGATGAGATTCCCCTGGGACAGGATCGACGAGAGCACCCCTGCGGCCGCGACGAGGACCGCACCGCCGATCAACGACCGGCGGAAGCTCGGCACGCGGGGCGTAACCGCGCCGACGAGACGGCCCGCTCGAAGCCTCGCTTCGGGCATCGCGAGGAGCACGACGAAAAGGAAGATGGTCGGAATGGCCGACCGCAGGCCAATCAGCGAGCCCCGGAGGTCGACGAAGCCGATGGTGTACGCCTCGATGAGGCCGAGCGCCATGGCGCCGGCGTACGTCAGCGGCAGGTTCCGCAATCGCCCCACCATCGCGGCCGCGTAGCTGTTGATGACGAGCAACGTAAGGACGATGACGTCCATCTGGAGAATCGGCGCCAGCAGGATCCCCGCGACCGAGGCCATCGATGCGCCGATCGCCCACGAGAGCATGCTGACACGGTCGGGCCGCGCGCCGGTCATCCCGACGAGATTGCGGTCGTCGACGACGGCACGCATCGCGATCCCCGTTCGCGTCCGGTTCAGCACGATGTAGAGGAAGATCGCGAGCGCCAGACCGGCGAACGCGGTCGCGGCCTGATGCCAAGTGACGTTCACTCCACCGAGCCCGAACTTCCTCGGCGCGAAGAACTCGGGAAGCGCCCGGGCCTCCTGCGGATCCCATATGTTCTGAGCGAGGCCGATGAGGCCGACCATGAGTCCCACGGTCACGGTCAGCGACGTGGCGACGGACGCGTTGCGCAGGCCGCGCATCAATATCCGTTCGATCAGCGCGCCGAGAAGCGGAGCCAGTATCGCGACCACCAGGATCAGCGCGAGCCACGCCGGCCACCCCTGGTTGACTACCAGCTCCCAATAGGCGAACGCCATCAACATGCCGATGGCGCCGTGGGCGATGTTGAAGATGCCGGAGGTGGCGTAGGTCAAGACGAGCCCGCTCGCGGCGATCGCGTAGACGGCGCCGGTCACGATGCCCAGGATCGTGAACGCGAGGATCTTTTCCACCCGAGCTCCCTACGTGTTTACGACCGGACCCTTGTTGCAGATGTAGCCGCTGGCCGGGTCCTTCCGTGTGAACTTGTTGCTCTTGATCTCGAGGTACATGAAGCACGGCGTCATGATCTTGTTGCCGATGTCGTGTGCTGCGTGAAGGCCGTTGCCGTTCCAGGAGTGGACGTTCTTGATCGCGGTCAGGAACGATTGCCGCGTGATCTTGGCGCCGACGTCCTTGTGGACCTTGGCGAAGAGCTGTCCCGCCGACCAGGCATAGAAACCGAAGTAGTCGGGCTTGGCACCGGGAGCGACGCGGCTGAGCCACTGCTGGTACAGCTGCAGTTCGGGGTTCCCGGCCGCCTCCTCGTTGATGGCGGTGTTCATGAAGATCAGCGAGCCGTTCGCTGCCGTACACGGCTGGCCTCCGCAGGTCAGGAACGCCGGCGCGTACGCGACGGAGTCCCAGTCGCGGACCTCGGGGAACCAGTCCTGCTGATCCATCGCGGCGAGCAGTTTCTGGATACTCTGGTAGTTGGCGACCATGGTCACGTACTTGATCCCGTCGTCCCTCATGCGCTGAACGATCGGGGTGTAGTTCGCTTCCAGGATCTGCACCTCGTAGATCTTGAACTTGAACCCGACGCTCTCGTACGCCTTCACCCGCTGCAACGCGTTCGCCTTGGTCACCCCCGCGTTCAGGTACAGCATCGCGGCGTTCTGAATGACCGAGGGGTACTTCTCCTTGATGTAGTTGGCAGGGCCGATCGGGATCTTGTCCGCCCGCACCGGATAGACCGGGTAGACGTTGGTCGCCTTCGCCCGCTTGTCGTTGACCGTGATCGCCGTGATGTCGGGGATGCCGCAGCTTTGGCCGGCGGTCGCGCCGCCACCGTCGAAGGCAGACATGGAACCGACGAGCGCGAACGCCTGATCGCACGCGTCGCTGACCGCGGCCTGATTCGTGGTGTCCTTCGTCTGGGTGTCGACGAGCTGGAGCTTTACCGATCGCCCGAAGAGTCCCCCTCCGCTGTTGATCATCGCCGCCCAAGCCGACATCGCTTGGTGCGTGGACGTGAACAGTCCGCCCTGAGGGCCGCTCTTATCGGAAGCGACCGTCAGCGTGATCTGGGTTGCGGTAACGCCCTTGTCGGTCGCGCCGCCGTTTCCGCCCGGAGGAGCGGGGACTGCGCCGGGCCCGCTCACGCCGGGGCCGCTCGTCGCACCGCCTCCGGGTCCCGCCGTGCCGGTCGCGCCGGGGAGCGGCGAGCCGCTCGCGTCGACGCCGCCCGGACCGACCACGGTGCCGCCGGCGCCGGTGCCGATCCCGGCGAGCCGCTGTTCGCGGGTGAGGCGCGCGCCGCACGCAGCAAGGACCAACATCAACAAGACGGTCGTAACGACTGCGCGGGACTTCATGCCCTGCCTCCCAGCGACTCGGCGCCCCCCGAGCCGAGATCAACGCTCCCTGGCCGCGCCCCTCGCCCTTTTGTGAAACGGAAGGCTACCTGCTGAGCATCATCGGGGCCCGTCCCGGCCGTTCGATAGAGGAAACGGCTCCACTGTTGGCCGGAACCTTATGTTCGGCGGGTCTCGCTCCATGACCTGCTCGCGTCGGGGTCGGGCTCTCGTGGCAGGCCGAGGATGCGCTCGCCGATGACGTTGCGCAGCACCTCCGAGGTACCGCCGCCGATCGTGAGGGCCGGGGAAAAAACGAACCCTTGCCCCCACCAGGTCGGATCGGCCCCGAGCGGACCGACTTCCTTGAGCATGCCCTCCGCTCCGGCGAGCTCGCGACCGAGGCGGAAGATGTGCTGGCCGTGGGGGTCCGACAGCGCCTTCGCAACCGACGACTCCGGCCCGAGCTTGCCGGCCACGCGGGCGGCCACCATCCGCAGCCGGTAGATGCGGAGGATCTCTCCCTCCATCCAGACCTGCGCGAGCTGCTGGCGTTGGATCGGGCTCGTCACGCCGCCGCGCTCGCGGACGACGTTGATCAAGTCGTCGGCGGTCGGGCCCCATCCCCACTGCGCGCCGGCGCGCGCGAGCGTCACGCGCTCGTTCTCGAGCGTGTCCCGGGCGAGCTCCCAGCCGCGATTCTCGTCGCCGATCAGGTTCTCGGCCGGTACCCGCACGTCGGTGAAGAAGACTTCGTTGAACATGTGCATCCCGGTCATCTCGACGATCGGGCGGATCTCGATCCCCGGCGAGTGCATGTCGATGATGAAGTAGGACAGCCCGGCGTGCTTCGGCGCGTCGGGGTTCGTGCGGGCGAGCAGGATCCCGAACTTGGCGATGTGCCCGAGCGACGTCCAGATCTTCTGTCCGTTGACGATGTAGTGGTCGCCGTCTTTGAGCGCCTTGGTGCTGACCGACGCGAGGTCGCTGCCGGCTCCCGGCTCCGAGAAGAGCTGGCACCAGATGTCTTCGCCGGACAACATCGACGGGATGTACTGCTTCTGCTGCTCCTCGGTTCCGTGCTTGACGAGGATCGGGCCGCAGTGGCCGGTTCCGATCGGGTTGATCGGGCGCTGAACCTTCGCTCGCTTCAGCTCGTCGTCGATGATGAGCTGCTTCATCGGGTCGGCGTCCTGCCCCCACGGCTTCGGCCAATGTGGGACGACGTAGCCGGCGTCGGCCAGGTCCTTGCCGGTCGGTGCCGGGTGCGCCGCGAGCCAGTCGCGCACCTCTTGGCGTCTCGGGTCGTCGTCGCCTGGCAGCTCGAAGTCCATGATCGTCCCTCCCGCGGCCGACTATAGGTCTTCGCCCCAAAAAATTGCAACACGTTCTAGTTCGGTTGTACCGTTGTGCCATGGAGCTGGGCCAAGCGGGGATCCGGGACGGCGGCCGTGGTCTGACCGAGCGGCAAGCGGAGCGGCGAGACCGGGTGGTGGCGGCTGCGATCTCGCTCGCGAGCAGCGGCGGTTACGAGGCCGTCCAGATGCGCGATGTGGCCTCCAAGGCCGGCGTCGCGCTCGGGACCCTCTACCGATATTTCTCTTCCAAAGATCACTTGCTCGTATCTTGCCTCGGGCAGTGGACCCGCGAGTTCCAGCAGCGGGTGGAGGCCCGCCCCCCTTCGGGCGCGAGCGCAGCCGACCGCGTCGTCGACGTCCTGAAGCGCGCGGCTACGGCGCTCGAGCGTTCGCCGAGCCTGATGGCCGCGTTCGTGACCGCGCTGACGTCCATCTCGGCCGACGATCCGATCGGCCTCGCCGAGGTGTCCGAGGTCTACGAGCAGCTGAACGAGTTCGTCACCACCGCGATGGCGGACGGCGAGCAGATCCATCGTGAGGCCGTGGTGCGCGTCGTCGGGATGGTGTGGCTGGCGGCGCTGATCGCGCGGGTGCGTGGCTGGGCCGAGGGAGGCCAGATGGCCGACGACCTCGAGGCGGCGGTGCGGCTGCTGCTCCCGAGTCCGAGCGTTGCACGAAGGAGAGTCAATGCGTGAACCGGTGATCGTCGAAGCCGTCCGAACCCCTATCGGCAAACGCAACGGAGTGCTCGCGGGTTTGCACGCGGCCGAGCTCCTCGGCTCGGCGCTGGTCGAGGTCGTGAAGCGAGCCGGGATCGAAGCGTCCGAGGTCGGTCAGGTCGTCGGAGGATGCGTCACGCAGGCCGGCGAACAAGCGTGCAACGTCGCGCGCAACGCGTGGCTCGGCATGGGGCTCCCCTACGAGGTTGCGGCGACGACCGTCGACACGCAGTGTGGCTCCTCGCAGCAGGCGAACAACCTGATCGCGGGACTGATCGCGTCGGGAGGGATCGACGTCGGGATCGCGTGCGGGGTCGAAGCGATGAGCCGCGTCGGGCTCGGCTCGAACGTGATCAACGGGCCCGGCTACTTCGAGCCCGCGAGCTGGCCCTGGGACACGCCAAACCAGTTCCAAGCGGCCGAGCGGATCGCTTCGAAGCGAGGCATCACGCGCGCCGACGTGGACGCACTCGGGTTCGCTTCCCAACAGAAGGCGGCGCGGGCGTGGTCGGAGGGGCGCTTCGACCGCGAGGTGTTCGCCGTCGAGGCGCCCGAGCCGGTGACGCGTGACCAAGGACTGCGCGAAACGACCCTCGAAGGGCTCGCAGCTCTGAAGCCGGTGCTCGACGACGGGATCCACACCGCCGGCAACTCGTCGCAGATCTCCGACGGCGCGGCCGCTGTGTTGTGGATGGACCGCTCGAAGGCCGACGCGCTGGGCCTGCGCCCCCGCGCGCGGATCGTCCAGCAGGTCGTCGTCGGCACCGATCCGTACTTCCTGCTCGACGGGCCGGTGGATGCGACGCGCGAAGTGCTGGCGAAGGCCGGCATGAAGCTCTCCGACATAGACATCGTCGAGATCAACGAGGCGTTCGCGTCGGTCGTCCTTTCCTGGGCGTCGGTCCATAAGCCCGACATGGACCGCGTGAACGTGAACGGCGGCGCGATCGCCCTGGGTCACCCCGTCGGCGCGACCGGCGCGCGGCTGATCACGACCGCGCTGCACGAGCTCGAGCGACGAGACGGGCAGTTCGCGCTGATCACGATGTGCTGCGGCGGCGCGATCGGCACCGGAACCATCATCGAACGGCTATGAGGACCGACGGGTCGGTACCGTCCCGTCGGAGCGCCTGACACGCCTGACATGTCAGGCACGTCAGGCATGTCAGGCGGGCGAAACTCCGTCGTCACGATGAACAGCGGATCGACCGGATAGGGGGGATCGAGGTGCTCGACGGGAAGGTTGCCATCATCACCGGCGCCGGGCGCGGGCTCGGGCGCGCGGAAGCGCTCGAGATGGCGCGTCACGGCGCGCGCGTGGTCGTCAACGATCTCGGCGGTACCGTCGACGGGAAGCCGACCGCGGAGCACCCGGCCCAGCAGGTCGTCGAGGAGATCAAGGCCGCAGGCGGCGAGGCGATAGCCCATCACGGCGACGTCACCGACCACGCGCAGGCCAAGGAGATGATCCGGCTCGCGATCGACACCTACGGATCGCTGGACATCCTGGTGAACAACGCCGGGATCCTCCGCGACCGGATGATCTTCAACATGGCCGAAGAGGAATGGGACGCGGTGATCAAGGTTCACCTGAAGGGCCATTTCGGCCCCACCCGGCACGCGGCGGAGTACTGGCGGGAGAAGGCGAAGAACGCCGGCGGCGCGACCTACGGCCGGATCATCAACACCTCGTCGGAGGCCTTCCTGATGGGCTCCGCCGGCCAGCCGAACTACGCGGCCGCGAAGGGCGGCATCGTGGGGCTCACGATGTCGGTCGCGAACGGCCTCGGGAAGTACGGCGTGACGGCGAACGCGATCTGCCCGCGCGCCCGGACCCGCATGACCGAGGACCTGTTCGACATGGATCCGGAGATCTTCGCGCCGGAGAACGTGGCGCCGCTGGTCGCGTACCTCGCCTCCCCGGCCGCCGAGCGCGTCAACGGCCAGGTCTTCATCGTCTACGGCGGCGACGTCATGGTCGTCGGCGGGCTTACGATCACCGAGAAGTTCTCGACCGAGAAACGATGGACGCCCGACGGGCTCGCGGAGGCGATGGGTCCGTTCTACGACAAGCGCGAGCCGATCCTCGACGGATTCATGATCAAGTTCTGACATCGGGAGGCGTCGTGGCCGAACCGCGGATGCTGATCGACGGGAAGCTGGTCGAGTCGTCGAGCGGTGCCACGTTCGACAACGTCAACCCGGCCACCGAGGAGGTCATCGGCTCAACGGCCGACGCGACGATCGACGACGCGCACGCCGCCGTCGGCGCGGCCCGGCGAGCTTTCGACGAGACGTCCTGGGCCACCGATCACGCTTTCCGCGCGAACTGCCTCCGCCAGCTGCAAGCCGCGATGCTCGAGGCGCGTCGGGAGATCGTCGACACGCTCGTGGCAGAAGCGGGCTCCCCGGTCTCGCTGGCGCCGATCATCCAGTTCGACCTTCCGGTGGCGTGGCTCGAGCACTGGGCCGCGATGGCGGAGACCTATCCGTACGAGAAGCCGCTCGAGACCACCAAGCTGTTCGGCCAGCACCATCGCGGCGTGGAGCGGCGCGAGCCGGCCGGCGTCGTGACCGCGATCACGCCGTTCAACTATCCGATCTTCGTGAACATCGCGAAGGTCGGTCCGGCGCTCGCGGCCGGCAACACCGTCGTGCTGAAGCCGTCCCCCGACACACCGTGGTCGGCAACGCTGATGGGCCGGCTCGCCGCCGAGAAGACCGACATCCCCGCGGGCGTGTTCAACGTCGTGACGTCGTCCAGCGCAGAGGTCAGCGAGTCGCTCGTCACCGATCCGCGGGTGGACATGATCACGTTCACCGGCTCGACGGTCACCGGCCGGCGCATCATGCACGGCTGCGCCGACACGGTGAAGAAGTGTTTCCTAGAGCTCGGCGGGAAGTCCGCCAACATCGTGCTCGACGACGCGGACTTCGGCCTGGCGCTCGCGCTGGCCGCCGGCTGGGTCTGCACGCACTCAGGACAAGGGTGCGCCTCGTACACGCGGCTGCTGCTCCCCCGCTCGCGCTACGACGAAGGCGTCGAGATCGCCAAGGGCCACTTCGAGAAGGCGCGCGTCGGCGACCCGAGTGATCCGACCATCCTGCACGGCCCGCAGATCAACGCCCGCCAGCGCGAGAAGGTCCTCGGGCTGATCCAGACCGGCGTCGAAGAAGGAGCGCGCCTGCTCGTCGGCGGCGGTAAGCCGCCGGACCTGCCTCGCGGGTATTACGTTCAGCCGACCCTGTTCACCGACGTGAAGCCGGATATGACCATCGCCCAGGAGGAGTTCTTCGGTCCCGTGCTCGTCGTCATCCCCTACGACGACGAGGACGACGCGGTCGAGATCGCCAACAACTCGATCTACGGACTGTCGGGCTCGGTGTGGTCCTCGGACGAGGATCGGGCGCTCGGCGTCGCGCGCCGGATCAGGACCGGCACGGTTTCGATCAACGGCTCCCAATGGCTCCACCCGACCCGCGCCTTCGGCGGATACAAGCAGTCGGGCATCGGACGCGAGAACGGCATCGAAGGGTTCGAGGAGTATCTCGAGACGAAGGTCGTCTCGCTGCCGGGAGGTTGAACATGACCGCCGACCTGAAGCTCGGACTCGCGCTCGGCTACTCGGGCGCGACGGTGGAAGACAATTCGGATCTCGCGCTCGAGGCGGAGCGGCTGGGCTACGACTCGGTCTGGACCGCGGAGGCGTACGGCTCGGACGTGTTCACGCCGCTCGCGTGGATCGGCGCCAAGACCTCGAAGATCAAACTCGGCACCGGGATCGCACAGATCTCCGCTCGAACGCCGGCGGCGCTGGCGATGACGGCGGCGACGCTCGACGCCCTCTCGGGCGGCCGGGTCATCCTCGGACTCGGCGTATCGGGGCCGCAAGTCGTCGAGGGCTGGTACGGCATGCCATTCCCGAAGCCGCTCGCGCGCACGCGCGAATACGTCGAGATCGTTCAGAAGATCCTCCGCCGCGAAGGTCCGGTCACCAACGAGGGCGAGCACTACCCGCTCCCCTATCCCGGCGGCGCCGGGCTCGGGAAGCCGCTGAAGCTCACGCTTCATCCGACACGATCACGGATCCCGATCTGGCTCGCCGCGGAGGGACCGAAGAACGTGGCGCTCTCGACGCAGATCGCGGACGGGTGGCTCCCGATGTTCTACTCGCCCTACCGCAGCGCCGAGTTCGACGACGCGCTGGCCGGCGCGCCCGAGGGTTTCGAGATCGGTTGCGTCGTGACGGTGAACATCGCCGACACGGTGGAAGAGGCGTTGATGCTGGTGAAGTTCTTCCTTTCGTTCTACATCGGCGGCATGGGCGCGAAGGACGAAAACTTCCACCTGAACATCGTCAAGCGCATGGGCTTCGAGGACGAAGCGCTGAAGGTGCAAGAACTCTTCATGTCGGGCCGCCGCGAGGAGGCCGTGAAAGCGGTGCCCGACGAGCTCGCCGACGAGATCTCACTGTGCGGGCCGCCGGACCGGATCAAAGAGCGGCTCGAGGCCTGGGTGAAGAGCCCGGTCACGCAGCTGATCGTTGGTTCGCGCGACCCGAAGGCGATGAAACTGCTCGCCGACCTGACGCGGTAGGTCGCCCGGGGCGGTAAGCCGGGCGACCCACCGGCTGTTTCGTTAGTGACCGTGAGTCGTCGTCGTGGTGTCGTTGCGACCCCGGCCACCGAAGATCAACGTGCTGACGAGCAAGCCCAGCGCTCCGCACGCCATCAGGATGTAGCCGATCGCGTTGATGTTGAAGCCCTCGGCGTCGGTGCTCACCGCGAAGGACAGGATCGCGCCGACGGCGATCAAGAAGATGCTCACTCCGATACCCATTGGGTTCCTCCTCGCTCCGGTTGTCGCCAGAGATGTTTCCCCGATAACGGTTGGTCAAACGAGCGCTCGATTGCTTGCCTCCGTGTTCATGATCGCCCGATGGGTAAGTCATAGACGAGAACATCCGAGCAGAGGGAGGAGGCTCCATGTCGCTCATACGTGAATCGATCGACGTCGACGTACCGGTGTCGACGGCCTACAACCAGTGGACGCAGTTCGAGGAGTTCCCGCGCTTCATGGAAGGCGTCGACGAGGTCCGTCAACTCGACGACACCCGCTTGCATTGGAAGGCGGAGATCGCCGGGGCCACCCGCGAATGGGAGGCGAAGATCGTCGAGCAAGAGCCCGACCGCGTCATCGCTTGGCGGAGCGAGGAAGGCGTCAAGCTCGCCGGACGTGTGACGTTCGAGCCCATCGACGACGGTAGCCGCAGTCGGATAACGCTCGAGATGGAGTTCGATCCCGAGGGCTTCGTCGAAGCCGTCGGGGACACGCTCGGCTTCGTCCGTGCGCGTGTCGGCGGTGATCTGGAGCGCTTCAAGAAGTTCATCGAGGAGCGCGGTGTCGAGTCCGGCGCCTGGCGGGGCGAGATCAAAAGCGGCACGCCCCGCTAACACGAAGGGGTGGTACCGCGTCACGTAGTTAGCCGAGATAGGTCTCGCGGCCGGCGAGTTCGGCGAGCCTTGCCAGCGCGAGGATGTACGTGCGCTCATCCTCGCTCAGCGTGTGGATCGGATCCCCGTTGTCGCTCGATCCGCCGGTCGCCCCGATCTCGGAGATCGCGTCGTCGGCCTCTCGCTGGAGCCGGGCCAGCGGCGCTCGTCCGTTGAGATCGACCGACGAGGCGGCGACCTCGGCGGCGTCGGCTTCGGCGACCGCGAGCGCGCTCTCGATCAGCGTGCGGGTGTAGTAGTCCTCCGTCTGCAGCACCTCGATGAGCGTCGCCGCGGCGCCGGAGATGAACGGCGTGAGCTCTTCCGGATCCTTCGAGCGCTCGAGCACGTAGCGGAGCGCGGCACCGATACGGCGGTGATGCTGCGCCATCGCGCGGGCACGGGCCACCTGTTCGTCGCTCGGCGGCGTCATGCTTCCCCTCCCCAGGCCGTCGCGGCTCCCCTTGACCGCGAACCCGGAAAGGGTATCTCAGGGGAGCGAAAGAGTCTCGGGGACGAAGGCCGCAACCCCTACCGCGCGGCTCCCGCCTTCATCCGCTCCTCCATCAGCGCGCCCAGTTCCTCGAGCTGGTCTGGTTCGAGCGCCACGCGCGCCTGCTTGAACATCGGCCCCTCTTCTTCCTCGATGTGGTGCTCGATGTTCTCCTTGATCACCTTCATCTTCGGGCCCCACCGCTCGTCGTCGAACGGCACGTCCTCGAGCTCCTCCAGGAGGACGTCGGCGGCGTGGTGCTCCTCGTAGCCTTCGAGCACGATGTCGTCGTCCTTCAGCCGTTCGATCAGCGCCGGGTAGAAGATCTCCTCCTCCGCGACCTCGTGGGGCTTCAGCTCTGCTTTGAGCTGCTCCAACAGCTTCTCTCGGGTCTTGACCCCGCGTTCGGTCGTGTCCTCGAGCTCACCGAGAAGCTTCTTGAACTTCTGGTGGTCTTCCTTGAGCAGCTTGATGGCGTCCATCGCATCCTCCTCTTGGGGCGTCGATGGGCGAGTTCTTCCCGCGATGAAGCGTTGAGAAACGCTTTGCGAGCTAAGCGATCCCGACGGAGCCCAGCATGCCGGCGGGGGTGAAGGTGACGGTCGCCGTGCGTGATCCGGTCATGCAGTAACTGAACTGGAGATCCTGCCGCGACGCCGGCTGCCCGACCGTCTGGAGGACCTGTTCGGGGGTCATGCCGGTAGCGAGCGAACCGACGGCCGCGTCGGTCAGGTCGGGCACGTCGTCACGGCACGCGTCGGGCGCGATGCCGATCGTCCGCTCCCACATCTGGAGGTACGCCTCGGACCCGCGGAGCATGTCGGCGATGATCGCGTCCCCGCCCTGCAGGCGGAGGTCCTCGATCCAGTCCGGGTACAGGCCGTAGTGGGCGACGCCGTCCTCATTGATGTCGTACACCTGCTCGCCGGATACCTGCCGGTCGATGGTCGTCCCGCCGAATCCGGTGAATGGATAGCTCACCTTCACCGGCGCGTCGGTGCGAGGCCCGCCTTGCGAGCCGAAGCCGTTCACGTCCGAGCCGTAGCCGAACCCGAACGTGTACCGCGGGTCGGCGAACGCCTTGTATGCCGCCCAGGTTTCATAGAAGCCTTTGGAGCCCCCCGCGTACGGGGTGACGACGCCGCCGGCCTCGAGGACGCGCGGGTAGATCGTGATGTCCGCCCAGCTGTGGCTCGAGACGACGCCGGACGCCTTTTCGTCGCGGATGATGTCCATCGCCTGCGTGCGTGCGCGGGCGCTCATGTGATCGGGGTCGAAGATGATCCCCTTCTGGATCATCCGCCGGATCATGTGCGCGCCGAGCGGCGTCAACGCGCGCGAGTTGCAGTGCGGCGCCGGCGGATACAGGGGAAGGACGCCGGTCTGGCCGCTGACCTCCAAGACGCCCGCGACGAGCGAATCGCGGCCCGTCAACCCATCCGGAGTGCCGAGGTCGTCGTGGATGTTCATCTGCGTGTTGTCGTTCGCCTCGCCCTCTTCGGGCGTACAGGTTTCCATCTTCAAGAAGCTGCCCGTCTCGGTGAAGTTGCCCGTGTTCGTGACGACGCCGGTGGTGCCGCCGTCGCCGGTCACGCCTGACAGTGCGTTGTCGAACTTGTTGACCAGCTCCATCTGTCGCACGCCGAGGTCGTAGACCTCGTCGAGCCGCTGGTCGATCTGCGCGTCGGAGCATTTCGGGACGTCGAGCGTGACGCCGCAGTCGAGCACGATCGACACCTCGATGCCGAGGATCACGGCGAGCTTCCCTTCGTTGATCGTGCGGCGCGCCTGGAACGGGTCGGTGACGATCCGGAACCATCCTTCGCCCGGGCCTCCGCTCTGGGCGTCGATGTAGCGCTCGAGCTCGCGGATGCGCTTGGCCTGGAGCCGGACGCCGTCCATCTCGTTGCAGCTGTTCTTCTTGAGCGGGTAGATCGTGCAGAGCGCGTGGTTGTCTACGAGCAGGTTGGTGAACATGCGCAGTCCGCCGTGCCACGCGCGCTCGAGCCACTTGTAATAGATCTGCTCGTGCGTCAGCGAGTTGTAGCGCGGCCAGTAGCTGAACGTCGGCCACCCGTCCGTCGCGTGCGTGCCCACCGGGGTGCCGGTGCTCAGGATGTTCTCGAGCACGGCGCCGACGCCGCCGGGCTCGTGATCGGGACAGTCGACGAGCGCGTACTGGACACCGTACGCGTGCCACGGCTTTCCGCATCGCGTGCGTCCACCGATGAACTCGAACGCCATCATGTGCACGTGCGCGTCCAGGTAACCCTGGACCTCCTCGAACGGCGAGTCGCCGGTGGAGATGGGACCCTCGACGTTGACATCGACCTCGGGATAGGCCACGCAGCCGTCGGTGAGCTGGAAGCCGAACTGTGCGCTGTCGTCGGCTGCGTCGACGAGCGTCAGCCCTCCGCCGTCGCCGACGGCGAGGAACCTGCTCAAGGCGGGCAGCGCGATCGTGAACGTGTCGGCGGCGACCTGATCGATCTCCCAGTCGGCAAGCGGGCTGGCTTTGTCCGCACCGACGATCGCGCCGCCGAGTCCCGTCGCCGGGCCGACCGCCCCGGTGATGGTGTCGGCGACGGAGTCCGTCAACCCCGTCGTCACGCCGCTCGCGATGCTGCCGGCCTGGCTGTCCTTCACGGCGCTCATCAGCGAGCCGACGAGACCCTCATCCGCCGCGACGTAGTCCTCGGCCGTCCCGTAGAGCAAGTACTTGCCGAGGTCGGTTGCCTGGAAATGGAACGGCTCCGCCCCAGCGAGATCGGGCGTCCCTGCGATGAATCCATCCCCCTCACGAAGGAGGTACGCGTCGGTTGCGATCGACTGGACGCCGTAGCATCCGCCGGCCATGGCGAAACGGTCTTCTGGCTTGGGGAGCCGGGGCGCTGCGTCTGCTTGGGAGGACGAGCCCGGGACGGCGCCGCTCGGAGATAGAGCGACGGCGAGGAGCAGGACCAGAACCGCTCCGACTGCGGTGCGGACGGGTCGGCCTAGTCGAGACATATTGAGTCCTCCATCAAGGGGTTTACCTTCCATTTCGCCGCGCGACCTGGGTAGTCCTCTCGTGTTACGGCATCGCCTTCGTCGCCGACTGAGTTGGAGGGGGTCTGAGAACGAACTCGATCGCGAACCTCCTACGGCTCGCGAACCAGCCTACGCGCCCTCGTCCGCGTACTCGTCGTAGTACTGCTCGACCGTGGGGATGAGGTCTATGACGTACCCGCCGTCGGCGCAGCCCCTGCACCAGCGCGAGTCATTGATCGCTTGACCGGTCGTCATCGGGGCCGCGTTGCGCGCGAGGTTGGCCAGGATGGCTTCGTAGCCGTAGCAGCAGTGCTGGAGCGTTCGGCGCGTTGCATCAAGACCTTGGGCCAGCGACACGTAGTTGCGAACGCCGTGGCTGTTGTACGCCGTCGCGCCGGGCATCGGATACGTCGTCGCCAGCGGGTTCCACTTGGCTTGTGTGTACTCCGCGACCTGCCACGCGACCATCACGACGAGGTTGTTGCGCGCCACGGGAGCGTGGATCTCGTTCAAGAACACCTTCGCCCATTCGCCGAACGTTAGTGGGGTGCCGTTCCTCAACCCCTCTTCGGCGGCGGCGATCTCCTCGGCGCGCAGTTGCTTGCGGAGCTGCGCGAGGAGCATTCCCGCCTCGGCACGATCGCGTGCGAGCTCCGCCAGCTGGACCTGCTGTTCGACGAAGCGGCTCGTCAGCGCTTTCTGTTCGGCGGTGAGACGCGAGTGCAACGCCTTCCGCTCCGCCAGCAGGAGCGCTTCCTCGTGCTCGCGCCGCTCCAGCTCGAACGCGAGCTTGGACACCTCATCAGCGAGCTCGGCGTTCCGCGCCGCGATCGCGCCGGTGTAGGTGAGCACGTCGGCGACGTCGGAGAGAGACTCGAGATCCATGAGCGCCTCGATCGCGTAGCCGGGCCCGCGCATGTAGGCCTGCGCGGCCGCCAGGCCGATCTCGGCGCGGAGCTTTTGGTACCGCTCCTCCGTCTCAGTGCGACGGACCTGTGTTCGGACCAGTCGCTCCTGGAGCGCTCCATAGAGGCGGCGGCTACGTCCGACCTCGCTCGCGTGCGCCCTGAGCGCCGTGTTCAGCTCGAGGACCTGCGCCTGCTGAGCCGTGATCCGGCGTTCTAGCAGCTCGAGGCGCGCCTTTTCGTCGGCGATCTTCCGCTTGGTGTCGGCCGGGCCCGCCGCAGCCGTCCCCGCGAGCATCACCAGCACAACCGGCAAGGCGATCGCGCGAAGGAGGGCAGAACGGAGCGGGGTTCGAGACCTCACGGGCTAAGACTCCTACACGACACGCGCAACGGTCGCAATTCGCCGCAACGCGAGCAACGGCACGCCGTTCGGAAAGAAGTTTCTCGTGGAGGTAACGGGTCACCATTCGAACTCTCTCGACCGGCTCAGGAGCCTCTTCCCTACGGCAGGATCTCGAACGCTTCGACATGACGGGGACGCACGACGCTGAAGTGCCGCCGATCCAGCGTTGCGATGGCCCTGACGCCGAGCCGCTCTGCAGAAGTGACGACCGATGCGTCGACCGTGCCGAGCGGGAGGTCTCGATAGTCGGCGACGAGCTCGGCGATCCGCAGCCAGTCCCCGGGCAGAACGGGATCGGTCGTGAAACTCCCCGCCGCCAAGTCTCCGAGGAACCGAACCTCCGCCTCGGGTCCGATCCTCGTTTCGAGGAGATAGGCCACCTCGGTCACAACCAGCTGCGGAACAACTAAGGGCCCATCGTGGGATAGCAGCAAGGAGAGGCTTGCCTCATGATCGCGGTCGTCTTCGTCGACGTAGGCGTAGAGCGGCCCGGAATCGACCAGGAGCGCTATCGGCGTGCCTCTCGCCGCAGGATCTGCTCGATCTTGCGCGCGGTGTCACGGTGACCACTCCGACCGGCTTTGGCGGCGATTAGCCGGCGACGGCTCCCACCGAGATGGGACTCGATCGCTTCTCGCGTTAGCTCCGATACCGTCGACCCGCGCCTCGCGGCTTCATGGCGGAGGCGAGCATCGAGGTCATCCGGCAACTTCACAGTCGTGCGTTTCATGGTATGCCAGCATACCGCCAGACGCTGGGCAAGTCCAGAGGGAGTTCGATTCCCGCTAGCTGTCTGAGATGCAGCCGCTGGTCAGAAAGACCGAAAAGATTCGTGGCCCCAGCACTTCGTGGCCCCAGCGGGATTCGAACCCGCGGTCTCTACCTTGAGAGGGTAGCATCCTTGGCCGCTAGACGATGGGGCCGCGCGCGGCATCCTACCAGCACGTTCGAGTGCGGAATGCTCGCCGCGGTCCTGCGCGTGTTGGACGCGGATTTGGGCTGGGGCGCCTGGATTCGAACCAGGACTAGCTGAACCAGAATCAGCCGGGCTGCCGGGTTACCCCACGCCCCAAGGGACCG
>JBBDRM010000086.1 GCA_040905475.1 Actinomycetota bacterium | reverse complement strand
GGTGCGCCTCCGCACCCAGCCGGGCGGCGAGCTCGGCGTCCTCGCTCAGGCGTCGCAAGAGACCGGCGATGCGATCGTGGTCGCCTGATGCCGCGAGGTAGCCGGTCACCCCGTCCTCCACGATCGCGCCCACGCCGCCCACGTCGGTGGCCACGATCGGCTTGCCGAAGGCGGCTGCTTCGAGCAGCGCGACCGGCGTGCCCTCGTTACGGCTGGTCAAAACCACCATGTCGAGGTCGACGAGGGCTGAGCTGATGTCGTGCCACCAGCCGGTGAAGTGCACCCGCCCGCTCAGGCCCATATCGGATGCTTGCCGTTCCAGCTCGTTTCGGAGTTCGCCGTCGCCGAGGACCGCGAGGTGCAGCCTCGGAACCTCTACCAACGCCACCAACAGTGTGGCGTGGTCCTTGATCGGCGCCAGCCGGGCGACGACGCCGGCGAGCGGGACGTCGGGCGCCAGCCCGAGCGCGTCGCGCAGCCGACCGCCTGCGGCGGGTTGTTGGATCTGGGTGCCGATCGGGACGACCTCGTACTGGCTCGGCCGGCCGATCCCGAGGTCCAAGAGCGCATCGCGGATTTCGCTGCTGACGGCGACCAGCACGTCGGTCTCGCGGGCTAGTCGTCGCTCAGCTTCGAGAAAGGCCCGCTGAAGTGGCCGCGAGAAGTAGCCGCTGAGCACGTGCCCGTGGAAGGTGTGGATCGTGCGAACGTGCGGGAGGCCGCGAGCCGCGACGCGGCCGATGGCTCCGGCCTTGGCCATGTGGGTGTGCAGCACCCGGGTCTCGCGGTTGCGGAGCAGACGCCGCACCGCCCTGATGGCGACAAGGTCCTGCCTCGGCGAGACGGGTCGGACCAGCGGCACCGGATGCACGGGGACGGCTGGCTCGGTCAGCTCGCCCTCGACCGCCGGCGGGCGGCCCGCAGCCACCTCGACCTGGATGTGCGGCGGCATCCCCTGGGCCAGCGCCAGCACGTGACGTGCCGGCCCACCGATGTTCATGCGCGTGACCAGTTGCAGCACACGGATCGGGTCAGGACCGGTGGTCACTGAAACTGACTCCTCCGTCTGCGTGGTCCGGCGCTGGCGGTAGCATAGGTGCGGCCAGCACGAGGCCTGATTGCGGCCGCTTTCGAACCTTGAGGTGACAGTGCGCGCGCTCATTACCGGGGGAGCCGGATTCATCGGCTCTCATCTCGCGGAGCGGCTGGTCGCCGACGGTTACGACGTTCTTCTGCTCGATGATCTGTCAACCGGGCGCTACAGCAACATCGAGCACCTGCTTGGTACGCCACAGGTCGAGTTCGCGCTCGGATCGATCCTCAACGCCGACCTCGTCGACGACCTGGTACGACGTGCCGATGTCGTCTACCACCTCGCAGCGGCGGTGGGCGTCGAACTCATCATCGAGAAGCCGGTAGAGAGCCTGCGCACCAACATCATGGGCTCGGAGATCGTGCTCGAGAAGTGCCACAAGTACGGCACGCCGGTGATGGTCACCTCGACCAGCGAGATCTACGGCAAGAACGCCTCCGACCGGCTGGGGGAGGAGGACGACCGCATCCTCGGCTCGCCGCTCAAGAGCCGCTGGTCGTACTCCGAGGCCAAGGCCATCGAGGAGATCCTCGCCTACACCTACTGGAAGCAGAAGGGCCTGCACACCGTCATCGTGCGGCTGTTCAACACGGTCGGGCCGCGCCAGACCGGTCGCTACGGCATGGTGATCCCCCGTTTCGTCAACCAGGCGCTGCGCGGCGAACCGCTGACGGTCTACGGTGACGGCGAACAGACCCGCACCTTCTGCTACGTCGGCGACGTGATCGACGCGATGGTGAAGCTCGCCGATCACCCGGACGCGCCGGGCCAGGCGATCAATCTCGGCGGCATCGAGGAGATCTCGATGCGCGACCTCGCCGCGCGGGTGATAACGCTCACCGGCAGCGAGAGCACAGTCCGCTTCGTCGGCTACGAGGAAGCCTACGAAGAGGGCTTCGAGGACATGCCGCGCCGCGTCCCCGACACCGGCCGCGCCCACAAGCTCGTTGGGTTCGACCCGCAGGTCAGCCTCGACGACATCATCAGCAGGGTCATCGACGAGCAGCGATCGTGAGTGAGCTCGGGCCCTGGGAGTACATCGGCATCTTCGTGGGGACACTGACCCTGTCCCTGATTCTCGTCCCGTTGGCGTTGCGCTTCGCCGTCCGGCGCGAGGTGCTCGACCATCCGGGCGGTTACAAGGGGCAGGCGGCGCCCGTGCCGTACCTCGGTGGCATGGCCATGCTGGGTGCCTTCACCTTCACCATCGGTGGGGCAGCACTCCTCCGTCCGCCCCCGTCCGGGCTCACCGATCTGTTGGTGATGCTTGGGGGGGCGAGCCTGCTGGCCCTGGTCGGTCTGATCGACGATCTGCGCGGACTTGGCATCACGATCCGGTTGGCCGCGACCGTCGTGGCGGCAGTGGCATTGTGGTTTGGTGGCACGGGGGTGCTGCTCTTCGGTGACCCTTGGCTCGACGGTGGACTCACTGTGCTGTGGGTCGTCGGTATCACCAATGCCTTGAATCTGCTCGACAATATGGATGGACTCTCCGCCGGAGTAGCAGCGATCGCGGCGTGGACGTTCTTCATGGTGGCTGCACTCAACGGCCAGTACCTCGTTGCGGGCCTCTCGCTAGCGCTGGCGGGCTGCGCTGCGGGCTTCCTCCGGCACAACCTGCCACCCGCGAAGATCTACATGGGTGATGCCGGCAGCCTGTTCCTGGGCTTCATGCTCGCTGCGCTTGGCATCCGACTGCGGCTCGACCAAGGACCGCCTATCGCGGTTCTCGTACCGATCTTGGTACTCACCGTGCCGTTGCTCGACACCGGGCTGGTCACCATCTCGAGGTTGCACCGGGGAGTGAGCCCCTTCCAGGGCAGCGCGGACCACACCAGCCACCGCCTCGTTCGTACTGGCATGACGGTCCGCGGTGCCGTGACGGTGATCTACGTGGCAGCGATTGCGTCCGGATGGCTCGCGATAGTCATGTCCAGGCAGACCGACGCGGTGTCGGGTTACCTACTTGCTGCGCTCTGGGCGACAATGGCGGCAGCCGGGGGTTGGTTCCTTGTGCGGTTCACTCCCGAAAGCCACCATGAGCCCCCGTCATCGAAGCGGCTAGATCATGGGCCGGCGAGTACGAGCGTCCACCGGACGAATCCGTGAAGATCGGATTCCTCGAGCCGCACCTGCGCGTCTACGGCGGAATCCGGCGCATCCTTGAGTTCAGCAATCGACTGGTCGATCGAGGCCACGACGTCACGATCTATGTGCCGGAGAGCGAGCCGCTCGGATGCGACTGGATGCCATGCAGAGCCCGAGTTCGGCACGTCCCATCAGGCTTTCGGGATGATCTTGATGTTCTCGTGTTCAATCATGAGCCGCAGTGGTATCTGATCGACCTGTTCGAGAATGCGCGGCGACGAGTCTTTTACGCTCTGCACTACGGCGCCTCGTACAACAAGGAAGGCAGCTGGGAGGCCCTACGCGCTCCTGTGGACTCGATGTTGGCCAACAGCACCTGGACGGCAGAACAGATCGAGGCTGAAATCGGCCGACGTCCCGCCGTCGTGCTGGGAGGTGTCAATCCGGAGCACTTTCGTCTCGTCGGGGTGTCGAAGCGGTACCCGCTCTTGACGGTCGGCGATCGAAGATCATGGAAGGGCACGGACACGGTTGAGCGAGCGGCGCGTCTCGCCGGCGTCCCGTTAGCAACGTATGCGCACAAGAAACTTCCACAGGACCGGATGGCCGGGGAGTATGGAGCCGCAGAGGTATTCGTCGTCGGGAGCCGAACTGAAGGCTTTGGTCAGCCGGGTCTGGAGGCCCTCGCCTGCGGTACTCCGCTGGTCACGACGGACAACGGCGGCTGCCGTGAGTACGCCATCCATGAGGAAACCGCGCTCGTCGTTCCGCCGGATAGCCCCGAGGAGATGGCAGCCGCCATCCGCCGGATCCGGTCGGATCCGGAACTGGCCCGCCGGTTGCGAGGCAATGGTCTGCGGATCGTGGCCGAGAGGTTCGATTGGGAGACGAACACCGACCACCTCGTGACCGCGCTCGAAAGGGTGGTCGCGGAGCCAGCCGGGGGCAGACGTCCCCTCCCTTCCCCTGCCGATGAGCCTCTCCTCTCGGTGGTGGTACTCGCGTGGGACCAGCTTCCCTACACGCAGCGGTGCATAGAGACGCTTCGGCGACACACGGATGTGCCGTACGAGTTGATCGTCGTCGACAACGGATCGTCCTGGGACGCACGGCATTACGCCGAGGTAGCTGCTGACGTCCCCGTCCTGCACGAGCGCAACGCGGGTTTCGCCGCGGGCATGAACGCTGGTCTCGCGACGGCCTCCGGTCAGTACGTGGCGTTTTGCAACAACGACACTGAGTTCCCCGCCGCCTGGGCGAGTCGGCTGCTGGATTCACACCGCGCACACCCCGCTGCCGGGATATCGGTGCCTGCCGTGACTGAAGCTCACAACGGACGCACGGTTCGCCAGCGGCCAGGCTCCCAGGTGGAGGTGCTCGGCCCGTTCGAACCGGTGCCGGCTGCCGTCGTCTACCTGATGGAGGCCTCGGTCGCTCGCGAACTGGGAGGATTCGGCGAGGAGTACCGCATCGCGAGCGGCGAGGATGTGGACCTCGCGTTCAAGGTCTGGGTCAACGATCTCGACATCGTCTTCGACGAACGCGTGCTGGTACAGCACGTCGGCAAGGGCACCGCGGCGGTGAAGCTTCCCGATTGGCGCCGCCAGTGGGCTGCCAACGCGGACGTCTTCCTCACCAAGTGGACCGATCCGGACAGCACGCCGCCGCGCCTGGACTCTTGTTCAGAGAAGCGGTTCGTCCGCAATGTCGCCACAGCACGGTCGGTGGCTGCGTGGATGCGGGACTACTACCGGATTCGCGAACGCAGTTTCCCCGGCAAGCCAGCGGTGAGGGCACTGCTTGGCATGTTGTCACGATGGCTGAATTCGCCCCGCGCGCGGGCGCTGCTGCGCCCCTGGTACCGGCGTCTCGCCCCACACCTGCCCTCGGCGTGGCGCCGTCGCATTGAACGCGAATTAGTCTCGCGCTTCTGAGCCCGACTTCGAATGCAGCAAGTGAGAGCGCGATTCGTCGGTCCTGCCTATCGATGCTCCGCCGAGTAGGGTGATCCCACGTGGAGGTGTAGGAGCAGTCCGCGTCATCGCCGTTGAGGTGGTGGAGCGGGCTGAGGGGGACCCGGTTGGTGTTACAGGTGGGGGCGAACTCGGTTGGAGTGAGATCGCCGTGGGCGGTGTGGCCGGTTG
>JBBDRM010000085.1 GCA_040905475.1 Actinomycetota bacterium | reverse complement strand
AGTTCCGCACTCCGGGCCACGTGTTCCCGCTCCGCTACCACCCCGGCGGCGTGCTCGAGCGCGCGGGGCATACCGAAGCCGCCGTCGACCTCGCGCGCCTCGCGGGGTTCGAGCCGGCCGGCGCCATCTGCGAGATCATGAACGCCGACGGGTCGATGGCGCGCCTAGAGGATCTGATCGCCGTCGCACGAACCCACGGCCTTCACCTGATCACGATCGCCGACCTGATCGCCTACCGGCTCCGCCACGAGACGCACGTGCGCCGCATGGCCGAAGCCGAGATCCCGACGCCGTATGGACCGTTCCGCGCGCTCTGCTATGAGTCGTGGCTGGACGGCCGCCAACACCTGGCGCTCATCTACGGCGCGCCCGAGGGCAAACCCGAGGCACTCGTGCGGATGCACTCCGAGTGTCTCACCGGCGACGTCTTCGGCAGCCTGCGGTGCGACTGCGGCTCGCAGCTCCGGGAAGCGATGCGCGTGATCGCGACCGAAGGGGAGGGCGTGATCGTTTACATCCGCGGCCACGAGGGGCGCGGCATCGGAATGATGCACAAGCTCCGCGCGTACGGCTTGCAGGACGCGGGCGAGGACACCGTCGAGGCGAACGAGACGCTCGGGTTCCCGGCCGATGCCCGCGACTACGGGACCGGCGCCCAAATCCTGGTCGATCTCGGTCTCACGACGTTGCGGCTGATCACGAACAACCCGGCCAAGCGCGCGGGTCTCGAAGGGTACGGCTTGTCGATCGTCGAGCGCATCGAGCTCGAGACGGTACCCACGCCGCAGAATCTGCGATACCTTCGCGCCAAGCGGGACAAGCTCGGGCACGAGCTCGACATCGAGCGGCTCGGCTCGTCGTTCGCGTAAAGGATCGCGGAGGGAGGCGAGGATGGCGGAGCGGAAGCCGGTCGTCGTCGGCATCGGCGGGACCACGCGCGCGAACTCCTCGACCGAGAAAGCGCTGCGGTACGCGCTCGGCGTCGCCGAGAAGGAGGGCGCCGATGTGGTCATGTTCGACGGCCCGACGCTTGAAAAGCTGCCGCACTACGCCCCGGAGAGGCCCGAACGCGCCGACGAGGCACGCGACCTGGTCGAGGCGGTGCGGCGCGCCGACGGCATCATCGTGGCGACCCCCGGGTACCACGGAACGATCTCGGGTTTGGTGAAGAACGCCTTGGACTACACCGAGGACGTGCGGGAAGACGCCAGGCCGTACTTCGCGGATCGACCGGTCGGGTGCATCGCCACAGGGGCCGGCTGGCAAGGGACGGTCAGCGCGATGGAGGCTCTCCGGTCCGTCGTTCATGCGCTCCGCGGATGGCCGACGCCGCTCGGCGCCGCGATCAACACCGCGCAGCCGGCGTTCTCGCCCGACGGCGACCCGATCGAGGAGAAGGTTGCCTTCCAGCTCGCGACCGTCGCGCGGGAAGTCCTGCAGTTCATCCGCTGGCGCGACGGCTCCTAGGCGGCCCGGACCTGCTGGGCGCCGGCCCGGATGGAAATCTGACGACCCGTCAGATATGCTCGGGACCAGCACAAACGCCTCTTCCGGGAGCCTGTTCGCATGAACTTCGAGTGGTCCGCCGAAGAGAAGTCTTTCCGTGCGCAGGTGCGCGAGTTCATCGCCGAAACCGCCGGGCCCGAGGTAGCCGATCCTCGCCGCGACGGCATGGGTCAGCTCGTCGACTCCCCCGAGCGCCGCGCGTTCATGAAGCGGCTCTCCGAGAAGGGCTGGCTCGGCATGTCCTGGCCAAAGGAGTACGGCGGGGCCGAGGCGCCCGGCCTCTACGAGTACCTCCTCAACGAGGAGCTTGCGGCCGCCGGCGCGCCGTTCATCGGCAAGGGCGTCGGCATCGTCGGCAAGACGATCATCCGCCACGGCAACGAGCGCCTCAAGAAGGAGTTCCTGCCCAAGATCCTCAACGCCGAAGTCGAGTTCGCCATCGGGTACACCGAGCCGAACTCGGGCTCGGACCTCGCGTCGCTGTCGATGCGCGCGACCAAGCAGGACGGCGGCTGGATCCTCAACGGGCAGAAGCGGTTCACGACGAGCGCGCACTTCGCCGACTGGTACTGGGTCGCCGCGCGCACCGACTTCGACGCGCCCAAGCACAAGGGCATCACGCTCTTCCTCGTCCCCATGAACGCTCCTGGGATCACCATCACGAACATGGACACGATCGGCGACGAGCGGACCAACGAGGTGTTCCTCGACGATGTGTTCGTTTCGGACGACTACGTCGTCGGCGAGGTGAACAAGGGCTGGTACTACATCTCCGAGGCGCTCGACTTCGAGCGGTTCACGCTGTTCACGGTCTCGGCCTACATCAAGCGCTACGAACGGATGCGCGACTACCTGCGCACGGCGACGCGCGACGGGAAGCCCCTCCGCGAGGATCCACACGTCCGGCGCTTCCTCGCGTGGTCGGCGGTCGGCATCGAAGCGGCGCGGATGCATTGCATCCGGGTCATCTCCAAAGCCGCAGCAGGCGAGGTTCCCAACATCGAGAGCGCGATGTTCAAGCTCTGGACCACCCAGCTCGGCCAGCGGATCGCCGACGAGTTCCTCACGATCTGCGGCGTCGCCGGCGCCCTGAAGCGCGACGAGCCGTACGCGCCGCTCGACGGTCGGTTCGAGTTCACCTACCGCTACTCGGTCGTCGACACGGTGGGTGCGGGGACGTCGGAGGTGCAGCGCAACATCGTCGCCCGGCGCGGGCTCGGGCTTCCCGACCCGACCTAGGCGGTCCGGTGGGCGGGTTGCTCGACGGCGTGACTGTGCTCGACCATTCCACGGTCGGGCCGGCGGCGCGCGCGACCGCGGCGTTGCGAGACCTCGGTGCGACGGTGATCAAGGTCGGAGCGCCGGCCGCGGCGGCCCGGATCGATCCGCCGTTCTACGCCTACGGGGCGCATCGCGACATGAAACGGGTGCGGTTGGATCTCAAATCGGATGCCGGTCGTGAGCGCTTCCTGTCATTGGCGCGCGAGGCCGACGCGATCGTCGAGGCCTGGCGGCCGGGCGTCGCCGACCGGCTGGGCGTCGGCTACGAGGCGTGCCGCGCGGCGAACCCGGGGATCGTGTACTGCGCGGTTTCCGGGTACGGACGCGAAGGTCCGTACGCCGCGTGGGCCGGGCACGACATCAACTACCTCGCCGTCGGCGGGTTCCTGGCGACGCAGGGGACGCGCGTGGACGGCGGCCCGGCGTTCCCCGGCGCCACGATCGCCGACGCGGCCGCCGGAGGCTTGCAGGCGGCGCTTTCGATCGCCTCGGCGCTGGTCCGGCGGAACGCGACCGGCGAGGGGACCTTCCTCGACGTCTCGACGGCCGACGGCGTGCTGCATCTGATGTCGTTGTTCGTGGACGAGCACCTGGCGACCGGGGAGGAGGTCGCGCCGGGCTCCGCGCTGCTGACCGGCAAGTACGCGTGCTACGACGTTTATCCGGCGCGGGACGGCCGCTGGCTCGCGGTCGGGGCGATCGAGGGGGCGTTCTTCGCGAACCTGTGCCGCGCGCTCGGTTGCGAGCGGTTCATCGAGGCGCAGTTCGACGGCGATCGTCAGGATGAGATCCGCGCGGCGTTCCGGTTGGCGTTCGCGAGCCGAGACCGCGACGCGTGGGTCGCCGAGCTTGCGGGCAAAGACACCTGCGTCGCGCCGGTGCTCTCGATCGCCGAAGTCGCACGCGATCCGCACCACGCCGCGCGCGGCTCGATCGTGGACGCCGAGCATCCCGAGCACGGGACGTTCCGTCAGGTCGGGCCGGTGCTGGCGGGGAGCGCGCGCCGCGACGGGCCGTACCGGGCCGGGCCCGAGGAGATCGCCTGATGGCGCTCGCTGAGGCGGACGTTCAATCTTGGGTCGGGCGTGAGCTCGCCGACCCGCCCGGCGACATCGTGTGCGAGCGCGGCTACATCTTGCACTGGGTCGAGGCGACCGAGAACGCGAACCCGCTGTATTGGGACGAGCTCCTCGCCAAGCGCGTCAGTGGTGGCTTCGTCGCGCCGCCATCGATGCTGTCGGCGTGGATGCGTCCGCTGCAATTCGTGCCGGGCCGGACCGAGACGCGCATGCCGTTGTCGCTGCACTTCGAGCTCAAGAAGGCTCTCGACCTCCCGGAGGGGATCGTCGCGTACAGCGAGATGACGCTGGGCGTCCCCGTGCGCCCGGGCGATCGGATCATGACGACGCAGCGGATCCGCGAGATCTCCGAGCCGAAGACCACGCGGCTCGGCACCGGGCGCTCCTGGATCATCGACGTGACCTACACGAACCAGGACGGCGAGGTCGCCGGGGTCGAGACCTACGAGATGTTCGCCTACAAGCGGGAGGCACAGCCGTGACGCCTCAGCCCGGCGACGCGCTCCCGCGGCTCGACGTGAAGGTCACCGCGCGGATGGTGATCATGGGCGCCTCGGCCTCGCGGGATTGGCAGCCGCAGCATCACGACCATCACTGGGCTGTGAACCGCGCCGGTACGCGCGACATCTTCCTCAACACCCCGAACCAGGCGGGATGGATCGAGCGGTACCTGACCGACTGGACGGGACCGATGGGCCGGCTCGGGAAGCTGCGGTTCCGGATGCGCCGCTCGATCTGCACCGGCGACGCGCTCGCGTTCGAAGGCGTCGTTCGTTCGGTCACAACCGACGACGCCGGCTGCACCTGGGCCGACGTCGACGTCTCGCTCGTGGTGGGGGAGGAGCGCGCGACCGAGTGCATCGCGCGGGTCGCGGTTCCGCGCGACGAAGCGGACAACCCGTGGAAGCGGGCGGGGAACGCATGGGCGCCCGACGCGCGGGGCCCGCTCGAGCTTCTGAAGCGAAAGGACTGATGTGGATCTCACCTGGACCGACGAGCAGCAAGCACTCCGCGAGGCGGTGCGCGACCTCTGTGGCAAGCACGCGACGCCGGAGATCGTGAAGACCCTCGAGGAGGACGCGACCGGCTACCGGGCGGAGACATGGCAGGAGCTCGCGCGGATGGAGCTGCTCGGCCTGAGCATCCCGGAAGAGTACGGCGGCGTCGGGCAGACCGTCCTCGAAATGGTTGTCGTCTGCGAGGAGCTCGGCCGGTCGCTTCTGCCGTCCCCCTATTTCGTTTCGAGCGTGCTCGGCGCCGGGCTGATCCGCGCGGCCGGGAACGAGGAACAACGCCGCGAATGGCTGCCGCGTCTCGCGTCGGGCGAAGCGATCGTGACCGTTGCGTGGCATGAGCCCGAGCGAAGCGCCTCCGAGGAAGGCGTCGCGATGCGCGCCGCAGAGGGGCGCCTGACCGGCGAGAAGATCATGGTTCCGTTCGCGTCGGCGGCGATGCGGCTCGTCGTCCTCGCGCGGAGGGACGCCGGCGTCGGCCTGTTCCTGGTCGATCCCAATGGTACGGGCGTGACGCTCCGCAAGACCGAGACCCTCGGCTCCGGGCCGGACTTCCAGGTGACGTTCGACGGTGTCGAAGCCGAGCCGCTCGGTGATCCCGGCTCCGGCTGGGCCGTCTTCGAGGAAGCGATGATCGACGGACTCATCGCGCTTGCCGCACAAGCGAACGGCGGTTCCGAACGTGCGCACGAGATGGCGGTCGAGTACGCGAAGGAGCGGGTTCAGTTCGGCAAGCCGATCGGGTCGTTCCAAGCGATCGCTCATCCGCTGGCCGAGGCCTACACCGAGATCGGCGGCGCGAAGGCGTTGGTCTACGAAGCCGCGTGGGCCCGCGCCGCGGGGAAGGACGCCCACACGTTGGCCGCGATGGCGAAGCTCTACGGCTGCGACGTGTATCGCCGGGTGACGAAACTCGGCCAGCAGGTCTACGGCGGGATCGGGTTCACGCGCGACATCGACATGCAGCTGTACTTCCGCCGCGCGAAGCAACTGGAGCTGAGCTGGTTCGGCCCGCGTGAATTGGAGGAGCGCGTCGCCGCGGCGGAGCTCGACGCCGCGGAGCCGTTCGTGACGGCGGACGGGCTGACCTAAGGCGGCGATCCCCTTTCTCCGAAGGCACCCAAATAGGCGATTGACGTCCCACGGGGCGGTAAGGCAAGATTGTGAAAGGATTCACAAGCGCCGTGGGAGCGCATCCGATGACGGTGAGGACGGTCGCCATCCTCTGGGTAGCTATAGCCCTTGCCCTGATCTTCGCCTGGTCCTCCGTCTCCTCCGGCACGGGTCACGCCCTTCTGAAGGCGGGCCCCGTCCGCCGATTGGGGCGCAGGTATCGAGACCTCTGGCTTCGGGGGCTTTTGTGGGGGGCCTCCTGGCCGCACCTGATCGACCGGCTCCAGCGCGTCCACAGGGCACCCGTCGAACAAACTCCCTTCGACATGGTCTGGCAGGACGGCTCGGCGACGCTGCGGCGTCTTCGTGGAGCGCGAAAACGGCCGGCGGTTCTCCTCGTGCACGCGCTCGTCTCGCGGCCCTGGATCCTCGATCTGGCACCCGGACATAGTCTCGTCGGCGCGCTCGCCGGCGCCGGCTTCGATGTGTTCGTGCTCGACTGGGGCGACGCCGGGCGAGCAGATTCTCGCCGGGACCTGGCCGCCTGCGTCGCGACCCTCCTGCAAACGGAAGAGCGCGTCCTAGCCGAGGCGGGCACGCCGGCCGTCCACCTCGCCGGGTACTGCTCGGGGGCGACGCTATGTCTGATCCGGCTCGGAGGATGGCCTCACGACCGGATCGCATCCTTCGCCGCGATCGCCGCGCCTGTCGACCTCGCGGTTCCCGGCGGGATGCGCACCATGATGACCCACAAGCTGTTGAAGCCGGTCTTGCTGATCGATGCCGACGGCTGCGTTTCGGCCGCGGCGATCCGAGAGTCGTTCCATGCGCTCCGCCCCCAGGTTTTCCGCAGCGTGACCCGCGCCGTGAGAAGGCGGCGCGACCCCGAATACCGGAGGATCTACGATCCGCTCAGCCGATGGGCGTACGAACAGCGACGCATCCCGGGTGCGCTGTTCTTCGACACGGTCGAGCTGTACCGGACCAACGCGCTCTACGAGGGCCGGATGTCGGTCGAGGGCCGCGCTATCGACCTGTCGAGTGTGCGAACGCCGATCCTGGTGGCGCTGGCCATCCGGGATCACATCGTGCCGGGCGCTTCCTCGCAGGCGCTCGGTTCCGTGCTTGAGGTCGAAACGCTGGCGTGTCCCAGCGGCCACGTCTCGATGCTCAGCGGCGAAGGCGGCCGCGAGGTGCTGTGGCCCGGGCTCACGCAGTTCTTCCATCGCCACGACGACAAACCTCCCGCTGCCTCGAGTGCGTCGAAGCGAAGGAAACCGAAGCGGGTGGGGCCGACCTAGACGCAGCCCGCGGGCGTGCAGCCCTCCGGCCCAAAGCCGGGGACTCCCAGGCCGCCGGCCACGTCCTCGGCCTGAAGCGCGTCGCCGATCAAACCGTCGTCGGTCGGCGGAACGATAGGCGCGCCCATCTTGTATGGGCCGGGGTCGGGAACGTCGACGTCGGTGACCGCTTGCATGATGCGCCGAAGCAGCTCGTGGTCGATGACGCCGGTCTGTGACTGCCAGACACTGTTGCGCGTGTCTGCGTCGACCTCGCCGGGCTCGCCCATCCGTACGATCACCATGTCGAGCGACGGGATCACCCACGTTCGCTGGTTGCGCATCCCGACCATCGCGAACGTATCGGAGGGCGCGGCGACGAACGGGTTCCCGGTGCCGCCGTCCGGACCGTACACGTCGGGCAAGACGTAGCGGTCGCCGCCATTGAGCCAGAAAAGGTATCCGTACGCGCCGTTGATCGGGATGCGCGAGATCGACTTCATCACGTAGGTCTTGGAGATCAGCTGCGCTCCCTTCCAGCTTCCTTTGCGGAGCATCAAGTAGCCGAGACGGGCCCAGTCCGCCGGCCGCATGTACAGATGCGCCCAGCCCTCGGTGTTGCCGGCTCGATCGCGCTCCCAGCTCCACGTTCCCGGCTCGATGCCGATCGGGCCGAACAGGTTCGCCTGGGCCCATTTCTGGATGTCGACGCCGACCGCTCGCTCCAACATGTGCAGGAGCAGCGTCACCGGCGTCTGGTGGTACTCCCACCAAGTGCCCGGCGCGTGATCGAAGGGAAGGGACAACGCGTCGCGCACCTGGTCCGGCATCAGCTCGCCGGCGAACGGCGGGTCGCGGAACCAGTTGTGATGAAGGCCCGAGCTCATCGTGAGCAGGCTGCGTGCCGTGAGCGCGCCGTGGCTGGCGTCGGCCTCGGGGATCCAGGTCGACAGCGGCTCGTCGATATCGAACAAGCCCATCGTGACGGCGCGGCCGACGAGCATCGACGTGACGCTCTTGGTCATGCTCCAGCCGTCGAGCGCCACCTCGGAGGTCGTCCGGTCGAGCCGCGTCCAGCCGGCGATACACCCATGGCGGATGACCAAGGTCGACGTGCTGGCGTGCTGGGTCGCCCAATCCATCGCGTCGGCAAGCTTCCCGGAATGCATGTCCACGTTCACGGGCGTGGTCTTGAACCAGCGCTCGCCGGGGAAGGCGGCGCAGCCGGAGGCGGCGGGGGAGACGCGCGGGATCGCCGGGCCGAGCAGCACGGCGCCCAGGGCGATCTCCGCGATCGTGCGTCTGCCTGGCACTGGGCCCTCTCTTTCGATCTTTCGTGAGACAAAGTATGTACTTATCTCATGTGAGACTATATGCTAAGTTGTCTCACGCGGTCAAGAGGAAGGTCTTCGCGCATGGCGATGCAAGTCCGGACCCGCTCTGCTCCGACGCCCGACGATCTGCTGGACCTGGCGCGGCGTCACTTCGTCCGTGGGGAGCGGCTCGATGTGGCCGGGCTGGGGGAGGAGCTCGGCATCTCCCGGGCGACGGCGTACCGCTGGGCCGGCAACGAGGAGGAGCTGACCGGCCGTGTGATCGCGTCGCTCGCCGAGGCGACCTTCCGCCGGGTGGTGAAGGAAGCGCGGGGCAAGGGGGTCGATCGCGTGGTCGACGCCGAGCGACGCGGCCTTCGATATATGTCGACGTTCCCCGCCTACCGCGCGTTCCTCGAGCGCGAGGATGCGTTGACCTCGATGCGGATCGTGGCGTCGAAGCACGGGCCGGTGCAGGCGCTGCAGATCCGCCTGCACGAGGAGTGGCTGCGCGAGCTCGTCGATCGCGGTGAGATCACGCTGTCGGTCGATCCGCACACGATGGCGTACGCGCTCGTGCGCACGGCCGAGGCGTTCCTGTACGCGGACTTGATCGCGGGTGAGGAGATCGACCTCGACAAGGCCGTCGCGATCATGCGGTTGTTGCTGCGTTGACATTTTACCCGGCGTTGTTGTCACACCCTCCTGTTACGCTCGCGGCATGTTGCATCGCAGGCTTCGCAACGTTGTCGGAACCGTTCGCACGATCGTCCGAGAGTTGGAGCCCGAGAGTCTTTCTGGCCGCGACGCGGCCGAGTTGGTCGAAGCCTTCGCGGAGATAGAGCGTCTCGCTGTCGCGGGGCGCACGATCGCAGGGCGTCGAGTCGAACGAACGGATCTCTGGCAGCGGCTCGGCTATCGTACGCCGGCGCAGTGGATGGCAGCGCGCGCGCAAAGCACGATCGGCGCGGCGATCGCGACCCTAGAGACCGGCCGTAGCCTCGATGAGTTGCCGGCGACGCGCGAGGCGTTCAAGTCCGGAACCCTGTCGGCGCACCAGGCGAAAGAGATCAGTGGCGCTGCGATCGCCGATCCATCGGCAGAACGGTCGTTGCTCGACGCGGCACAGGTCGAATCGGTGGCGGGGCTGCGCGAACGGTGTCGTCAGGTCATCGCGTCCGCTGTGCGCGATCCGGATGCGGACGAGCGGCTACATCGGAGCCGCTATCTCCGGTACTGGACGGAAGCCGACGGAGCCGTCCGGCTCGACGCTCGTCTCGAGCCGGACGCAAGCGCCCGGCTGATCGCTTCCGTGATGGCACGAGGTAGGGCGATGCGAGATCAAGCTCGCCGAGTCGGGACGCCGGAGCGCCGCGAAGCGTACGCAGCCGACGCGCTGGTTTCGCTCGCCGACGACTCATCTTCTGGTCCGCGCGCGGTCGTGCACGTCCACGTCGATCACGCGGCCTGGCAGCGAGGACACACGATGAGCGGCGAGACCTGCCGGATCCCAGGGTTCGGGCCGGTGCCGGTTTCCGCAGCCCGTCGGCTCGCGTCAGACGGTGTCGTGAAAGCGGTGCTCGACGAGGCTGCCGATGTGCGCGCGGTCGCGCACTTCGGTCGGACGATCCCGGCTCGGCTCCGGACCGCGCTTGAAGCGCGGGACCAGAGCTGTGTCGTACCCGGCTGCGACGAACGTGAGAGTCTCGAGATCGACCACATCGTCCCGCTGGCGGAGGGTGGGCCGACACGGCTCGACAACCTCGCGAGGTTATGCCGATACCACCACGCAATGAAGACGCACCGGGGCTGGTGTCTTCAAGGAGAGCCCGGAGCGTGGTCCTGGGTGAAGCGCGAACGGCACGCCGGCCGCTCGCCGCCTCGATCTGCGTAACCACCCAAATATCATTTCGCGGTCACGCGGTTGGCCCTGTGCTGGGGCCGGGCCTCGGCACCAACTCTCGCCTCGCCACACATCGGAACACGCCACCATGCGTCCCGCTCACCCGGCACGTTGCTTGCGATCCCACATGTGCTGCCGGTACCGGAGAGACGTCTCCGCAATCGACCGTCGTTTCGCGGGGAAATCGAGGCGACCCTGACGCCGAGGCAGAACAGTTCCACCGATAGCCCCCGGCGCTGACGAGGGTGACCTCGACTTCGATCGGTCCTCGCGCGGTTGAGCCGGAGGCCTCGCCGCTGAGCTCGACGGAGTTTCCCTCGAGCACGAATGTGCAGCTGGCCCCGGGCGGTTTCCATTCCCCGCCGCACGCCGTCTTCTTGTCGGTGCCGATGGACCACCAGATGAAGCCCAGCAGCACCGCCAGGATCATCGCCGCCCGGCCGAGCCTTGAACCCACCGGCGGCTAAAGCGCCATGTAGGCGCCGGCGTTCACGTCCAGCGTCTGACCGGTCATCCCGGCCGACAGATCCGAGGCGAGGAAAAGGATCGCGCCTGCCACATCCTCCGAGGTGGCGATGCGGCGCATCGGCGAGAGCGCGTCGATCTCGCCTTTCACCTCCTCGAACGTGCGGCCCTGCTCTTCCGCGAGATGATTGAAGTACCACTTGAGGTTCGGGCCGTATACATGGCCCGGCGCCACCGAGTTCACCCGGATCCCGTACTCGCCCCACTCGCGCGCGAGCGTGCGCGCGACCGACAGCAGCGCCGCCTTAGCCGCGGCGTACGCGCCGAGCGTCGCGTCGGAGTTCCGCGCCGAAAGCGAGTTCACGAAGACCACCGACCCCGAGCGCTGCTCCTTCATCATCGGCAGCACGGCCTTCGCCATCGAGATCGAGCCGATCACGTTGATCTTGAAGGAGCGTTCCCACTCGAGCGCCGACTCCTCCTCGATGGTGCGCATCGGCGGCTGCTTGAACGCGTTCTGCACGAGCGCGTCGATCCTTCCGAACGCTTGCACCGCGGCGTCGGCGAGCGCGCGGCACTCCTCTTCCCTCGCGATGTTCGTGGGAACGAAGATCGCCTTGCGCCCGAGCGCCTCGACCTCCGCCGCGACCTTGCGCAAGCGCTCCTCGGTGCGGGCGCCGAGCGCGACGTCCGCTCCCTCGCGTGCGAGCGCGAGCGCCGCTTCACGTCCGATGCCGGGCCCGACGCCGGTGACGACGACGGCCTTGCCCTCGAGCAGCATCAGCCCGCGGTCTTCGGCGGCGCGGCCCCGCCCTGCAAGCCGGCATGGAACCACGACGCGTGGATCGTGCGGGCGGCGAACCGCCACCCGTCCGGCGTGCGGCGGAGCACGTCCTCGTAGGTGCCGCCGGCGAACACGAGCGTCAGGCCGCCGGGGTTGTCGTTCGGCATGCCGAGCGGGCTGAAGATGTACGCGTCGACCTTCGCCTCGTCGCCGTCGACCTTCACGCGACGGTTCGTGACGAAGTGCTGGCTCGCGGTGAACGGGGCCATCGCTTTCTGGAACCAGACGATCGCATCCTCGACGGTTCCGCGGACCCCGCCCTCCTCGGTGTAGTCGACGACGGCATCGGGCGTGAAGAGCGTGCGAAGGGCGTCCCAGTCCTTGGAATCTAATGCCGATGCGTAGGCGTCGAGAAGGTCGTCGATCGCGATGCGGTCGGCGACTTCCTCGAGGCTGGGGCGCTGGCCGGGCATGGGCCAAGACTACCGGGAGCGTGCCGTTCTCCGCAGACCGGCTCCGGGACGGCCTGCGATAATGAGGGCCTGTCTTACGGGGGGGAAGTCGTGGCGGATCAGCCGATCGCTCGTGTGCTCACGGAGTCCATGCAGGCGCTGGCTCCCGTTCTGTGGTTCTTCATGGAATCGACGATGGCCAAACGGGAAGGCGACCCGACGATCTGTGACCTCGTCTACGGGAACCCACACGACATGGCGCTCCCAGAGCTGGTCGACACCCTTCAGCGATGGGCGGTACCCCAGACCAAGGACTGGTTCGCGTACAAGACGAACGAGCAGCCGGCACGCGAGACGGCGGCCGCCACTCAGTCGGCGCTCGTGGGGACGTCGTTCGATCCGGAGGACATCTTCCTGACGCCGGGCGCGTTCGGCGCGCTGTCGGTGGCTTTGCGCACGGTCGTCGATCCCGGCGACGAGGTCCTGTACCTCAGCCCTCCCTGGTTCTTCTACGAGTCGATGATCATGGTCGCCGCGGGCCGTCCCGTGAAGGTCGTCCTGCAGCCGCCGACGTTCGAGCTCGACGTCGAGGCGATCAAAGCCGCGATCACCCCAAAGACCCGCGCGATCATCGTCAACTCGCCGAACAATCCGAGTGGCCGGATCTACCCGGCGTCCGACCTCGCGGCTCTCGCGAGCGTGCTGTCCGAGGCCTCGGAACGCAACGGCCGGACGATCTATATGCTTTCCGACGAGTCGTATCGTCGGATCCTGTTCGACGGCAACGCGTTCGAGAGCCCGGCGAAGCACTATCCATCCAGCCTCGTCATCTACACGTACGGAAAGACGCTGCTGGCACCCGGGCAGCGGATCGGATACATCGCGCTTCATCCCGAGATCGAGCACCGAGACGAGCTCCGCGGGGGAGTCTTTCTGTCCCAGGTGCTCGGCGGTTTCCAGTTCCCGAACAGCGTGCTTCAGTACGCGGTCCCCGAGCTCGAGGACCTGTCGGTCGACATCCCACAGCTGCAACGCAGACGCGACCGGCTCCACGACGCGCTGAGCGAGATGGGATACGACATCAACTCGCCCGCATCGACCTTCTACATGCTTGCGCGCTCGCCCTTGGAGGACGACGTCGCGTTCGCCGAGATGCTCGCCGAGCACGACGTCTTCGTGCTGCCGGGAAGGATCTTCGAGCTGCCGGGATGGTTCCGGATCTCGGTTACGGCCAACGACGACATGGTCGAGCGGTCCTTGCCGGGGTTCGAGAAGGCACTCAAGCAGGCTCGCGGCTAGCGCGTACGTTCAGCTCCGCGTCGAGGTTGGCCATCGCCTTCCGGAACACGCGGCCGAGCACGATCGAGGCGGCGGGCCCGATCGCGCGGAACATCAGGCGGGGGTCGATCGCGAAGGTCCAGCGCACCGTGCTCCCACGTTCGGCGGCTTCGACGGTCCATTCCTCGACCAGCGCCTTGGCGAGCGGAACGGTGGTCTGATCGACCCGGTACGCCCACCGGTTCGGCCGGTCGTGCGCGACGACCGTCTCGCGATAGATGCTCGGGCCGACCTTGATCTCGCGGATGGCGCCCAACCCGTGCGGTCCCTCGCCGACGTAGCGGCCGGTGGTGAACCCGGGGAACCACGTCCACGTCCCCGGATCGGCGCTGATCGCGTCGAAAACCTTCTCCGGCGGCGCGCCGACGCGACCCTCGAAGATCCACCGCTTCGGAGCCGTATCCAGGAATGCCAGCGACTCCGCCCGCAGCCTGGGCATCAGTAGCCCTCTCTCACGTCGATGATCCCCTGCAGTGGCTCGCCGGCGTCGTAGCGCCTCAGGTTCTCGGCGAAGATCTCGATCGTGCGCTGGATCGTGTCCGGCGAGCTCCACGAGATGTGTGGGCTCACCCGAACGCTGGGGTGCGTGTAAAGCGCGTGTCCGGCCGGCAGCGGCTCCGGCTCGACCACGTCGAGCGACGCCATCGCGACCGTTCCGGCATCGAGCGCCGCGAGCAGCGCGTCCTGATCGATCAGAGACCCCCGCGCGATGTTCACCAGATGCGCGCCGGGCTTCATAGCGGCGAACGCTCCGGCGTCGAGGAGATGCTTCGTTGCGGGCGTCGCCGGCGCCGTCGCGACCACGTGATCCGAGACGGCGAGCATGTCGTGGAGCGAGGTGACGACCTCGACGCCCGTCAGCGGAGACGGGGTGCCGGTGCGGCGAACCGCGAGCACGTTCATGTCGAACGCGAGCGCGCGGCGCGCGACCTCGCGACCGATCTCGCCGAGGCCGATGAGGCCGAGCGTCTTGTTCCGCAGATCGGCGAGTCCGGCGGCGCCCCAGTACTCGGGCGGCTCAGTCACCCACGACGCCGGCAGCTGCTTCGCGAATGCGAGCATCACCGCGAGAACCCACTCGGCGATCGCGGGCGCGGCGGCTCCCCGGGAGCCGGTGAGTACCCGGTCGCCGACGGCCTCGAGCGGGAATCGGTCCATGCCGGCGTTGAAGACGTGCACCCAACGAACCTCCGGCGTGATGGCCTCGACGATCCCGGTCACCGCGTCCCGATCGTCGAGCATGACGAGGAGGATGTCGCTCGAGGCGCCCTCGCCGGCCGGAACGAACTCGACCTCGGGGAGGATGTTCTGGACCAGGCCGACCATGGCCGGCGTGAAGCGGCCCATGCAGGTAGTGACCGTGCGACCCATCGGGTGCATCGTAGTGAATGGCGGCCGGCGGCGGCCCGGTTAGGCTGGGGTGAGCCGACGCTTTCGGGGGATCGGGATGCGCGACGCGGAACGGGAAGAACAGCTTCTGCGTCCGTACCTGCCCAGGCTCCTGATCAACTGGCTCGCGGAAAGCCCGCAGGATCTTCACCGAACGGTCGACGGTTCCGTCGCCTTCGTCGATATCTCCGGCTTCACGAAGCTGTCCGAACGCCTGGCCCGCCTCGGCAAGGTCGGATCCGAAGAGCTCACCGACGCGATCGGCACATGCTTCGCAAGGCTGCTCGGCGTCGCCTACGGGAACGGCGGCGGCCTGATCAAGTTCGGCGGCGACGCTCTGCTCCTCCTGTTCACCGGGCCGGATCATCCGATCAGAGCCTGCCGCGCGGCCGTCGGCATGCGCCGGGCGCTCCGCGAGATCGGAGCGATCACGTCGGCCGCGGGGCGCGTCACCCTGAGGATGTCGGTCGGCGTGCACAGCGGCTCCTTCGACTTCTTTCTCGTCGGCCGTTCGCACCGTGAGCTCATCATCACCGGGCCCGCCGCGAGCGAGACGGTTTCGATGGAGTCCACCGCGAAGGCGGGGGAGATCGTCATCAGCCACGCCACCGCTGCTCTGATCCCCGCCGGTCTGACGGGGGAGCCGAAGGGCGACGGCGTGCTTCTTCGCCGCGAGCCCGGCGGCCTGTCGACGCTTCCGGTCGAGCACATGGTGTCGGTCTCTGCCGAGCAGCTCGTGGGATGCATCCCGGGGCCCATCCGCGAGCAGGTCCTCGCCGGGATCGATGAGCCGGAGCACAAACGCGCGACGATCGCCTTTCTCCACTTCGACGGGACCGATGGGCTGATCGACGGGCGTGGGCGAGACGCGGCGGCAGCGGCGCTCGACGAGCTCGTGGTCGGTGTGCAGGACGCGGCGGACCGTCACGGCGTCTGCTTCCTCGGCACCGATGTCGACCGGGACGGCGGCAAGATCATCCTCACCGCAGGCGCCCCGACCGCGTCCGGCAACGACGAGGAGCGGATGCTTCTCTCCCTGCGCGAGATCGTGGGGCGGCCCGGCGCGCTGCCCGTGCGCGTGGGAGTGAATCGCGGTGAGATCTTCGCCGGCGACATCGGCCCGCCGTACCGGCGGACGTACACGGTCATGGGCGACGCGGTGAACCTCGCTGCCAGGCTGATGGCCAAGGCGAAGCCGGATGAGATCCTGACGGTGCCGTCGGTCCTGGAGCGATCCCGTACGCGCTTCGAAACGGTGGCGCTCGAGCCGTTCCTGGTGAAGGGAAAGGCGAAACCGGTCCACGCGTACGCGGTCGGGAGCGCCGGTAAAGCGCTTGGGGAGGCGGCTCGGTCGACGGCGCCGCTCGTCGGTCGCGAGCGCGAGATGGAGGCCCTGCGGGAGGCGCTCGCGTCGGCCCGGGAAGGGTCCGGCCGGGTCGTCGAGATCGTCGGGGAGCCCGGCATCGGCAAATCGCGGCTCATCGAGGAGCTGCGCAACGAAGCGACGGGGATGAAAGTGGTCCCGGCCGCCTGCGAGCTCTATGGATCCTCGACGCCGTACGGTGCCCTTCGAGCGCCGCTTCGCGCGCTGCTCGTCATCGGCGAGCACGACGACAACGGAGCGGCGGCCGCTCGGCTGACGAGCCTTGTCGCATCGAACGCTCCCGAGCTCGCCCCGTGGCTTCCGTTGATCGCGATGCCGCTCGACATCGACATCCCGGCGACCCAAGAGGTCCTCGATCTCGACGACGAGTTCAGGAAGGCGCGACTCGAGCAGGCGACGTCGGCCCTCCTCGGTGCGACCGTCGCCGGAGAGACCCTCTGGATCTTGGAAGACGTCCACTGGATGGACGAGGCGTCGGCCGGCCTGCTGACCCGAATCACCTCGGGCGTCGCCGAGCATCCGTGGCTGATCTGCGTCACCCGCCGTGATGTCTCGGAGGGGTTCGCCGCCCGAGCCGGACCGCATCTGGTCGTCGTCCGACCCGAGCCGCTGGACGCTGCAGCCGCGGCCGCCTTGGCCGACGCGGAAACCGAGGAGACGCCGCTGCCGCCGCACGAGCTGGCGTCGCTCGCCGAGCGCTCCGGAGGCAATCCCTTCTTCCTCAAAGAGCTGATCGCCGCCGCCCGAGCCGCCGGTGGGATCGAGGGGCTTCCGGAATCCGTCGAAGCGCTGATCACGGCCCGCATCGACCGGCTGGCGCCGGGCGACCGTTCGCTCCTGAAGCGCGTCTCGGTGCTCGGTCCGCACTTCAGCCGGCGGATCGCCGAAGCCGTCGTCCCCGAAAACGTCTCACTCGACGACCTGAGCTGGCGTCGCCTCGACGAGTTCATCGAGGCGGACGTCTCGGGCTTCCGGTTCCGTCACGCCCTCATCCGGGATGCTGCGTACGAGGCGTTGCCGTACCGTCTCCGCCGCCGGCTCCATGCCGCGGTCGGCGACGCGCTCGAGGCCGGCGCCGAGGACGCCGATCACTTGGCGGACACGCTTTCGCTCCACTTCTTCCACGCCGGTCGCTATGAGCGGGCCTGGCGGTATTCGAACATCGCCTCGGAACGCGCGCGCTCGGTCTTCGCGAACGTGGAAGCAGCGGAGTTCCAGGATCGAGCGATCGAGGCGGCGCGCCGTCACGGGGACATCCCGCCGGCGGAGGTCGCGTCGGCGTACGAGATCCTCGGAGACGTCCGCAAGCGGATCGGGGAGTTCTCGAAGGCCGCAGAGGCCTACCGGGTCGCGGGACGCGTCACGGAGCACGATGCGCTCTCTCGCGCGCGTTTGATGCTCAAGCAAGGCCGTGTCCGCCAGGCATGGGGCCGCTTCAGTGAAGCGGTCCGGTGGTTCGGGAAGGCCAACCGCCTCCTCGAGCCGCTGGCAGGGGAGGAGGCTGCGAGCCGGCGCGCGCAGGTCGCCGTCGCGTACGCCTCGGTCCGTAAAGATCAGCGACGCAGCGGCGAGGTAGTCCGGTGGTCGATCGCGGCCATCGGCCATGCGGAGCTGGGCGGCGACAAGGCGGCGCTCGCGAACGCGTATTCCCTCCTTGAGGCCGCATTGGTCAATCTCGGCGAGTGGGAGAAAGCGGTCTACGCCGACCGAGCCTTGGCGCTGTACGAGGAGCTCGGCGACCTATGGGGCCAGGGCGTCGTCTTCAACAACCTCGGCGCGCGCGCGTACTACGAGGGGCGTTGGGACGAGGCCGTCCGTTTCTACGAGCGCGGACGCGATGCGTGGGAGCGCATCGGCGACACGATCAACGCCGCCACCGGAACGGCCAACACCGGCGAGATCCTCTCGGATCAGGGAAAGCTCGACGAAGCCGAGCAGCATCTCCGCAAGGCCGTGCGCGTGTGGCAGGCCGCGGGTGACCGCGCGAGCGTTGCGTTCGGTTTGAGCGCGCTCGGCCGGCTGCTCAGCCGGCGGGGGTCCTTCGCGGACGCTCTGGAGACGCTCGAGGAAGCCCGGTCCACAGCCGAGGTGGCCGGCGCTACCGCCGACGCCATCGAGGCGGAGGTCCGCCGCGGCGAGGGTCTGCTGCTCTCGGGGGATCCCGGCCGCGCTCTCGAAGTGCTGAACGCGGTCGACGACCGGATCGCGGGCGAAGCCGACGCCGAGCAGGTCGCGGCGACGGTATTCAGGCTCCGCGGCACCGCGCTCGCGTGGCTCGGCGATCTTCCCGCCGCCCAGGAGGCGCTCGCGAAGAGCCTGGATCTGGCGCACGCGCGCAAGGCCGAGTTCGACGTCGCGCTGGCGCTCCGCGCCCGGGCGCAGGTGTTCGGCGACGAGGGCGACCTCGAGGCCAGCGCCGAGATCCTCGACCGGCTCGGCGTGGTGTTCGTCCGGGATCCCCCCATCGAGGGGTCCGAGGCGGCCACGGTTCCGTGACGACGAAGCGAGGGGCCGCCCCCCTCGCATCACCCCGTTCAGCTCCCGAACTGGATCCCCGCGATCTTCGGATCCCCTGCGAGGAAGAGCATCGTGACCTCGAGGTCGCCGTGGTTCGCCCCGCCGCTCAGGCGGCGAACGATCTCGACGCATGGGACCGGGTCGACGATCCCGGCGATCGTGCAGCCGAAGACGAGCTTCTGCTGTCCGGTCTCGTCGCGCACGAACATCTGGATGGCCGTGCTCGTTCCCGGGCACACGGTTGCGTCGCACCTCAGGACGACACGGACCCCTTCGGTCTGAGGGTTGTCGTACGCGGCCGGGATGACGTCGATGAACATCGCGAAGTTGCAAGGCAGCAAGCCGCAGGTGTCGCTGTCCTGGTGCATCGAGTAGAGGAATCCCCCGCCCGTCGCTCCTTCCTGTCCGGGGAACGTGACCGAGCCGACGAACCGGTTGAGCGCGGTTGCGGACGGCTCGGTCATCACCGTTCCGCCCGAGACGTTCGAGATGAACCCCGACCCGTTCGAGCCTCCGGGCTTGACCGCTGTGGTCTTCGACGTGGTGTTGTTCCCGGACGCCGGGTCGTTCGCCTCCCCGCTCTGCGTGACGCCGGCCGTGTTCGTGAGCGACGTCTCCGAGGACACGACGTCGGCCTGCACGCGAACCTCGATCGAGCGGCTGTCCCCGCTCGCAAGCTGCCCGCCTGTGCAGGAGGCCGACGCTCCGGACCCACTGCATGTCCAGCCGTCTCCGGCGATGAACGTGATGGCTCCGGCACCCGTCACCGAGTCGTTGACGGTGACGGTGGTTCCGCTCGCCGACGGCCCGTTGTTCGTGACGACCAGGATGTACTGAACGGTGTTCCCACCGAAGACCTCCGGGTCGGGCGTCGCGCCGGCGGTCACGATCTGCAGGTCCGCGCTCGGAAGAGACGAGACCGCGGTGAAGCTCAGCGTGCTGTTGGCCGCGTCGAGCGTGAACTTGTTGCTCGGCTGGTCGGCCGAGTAGTTGTTCGCCTGACGGCAGTCGACCGCCGACGTATACGTCCCCGGCGTCGGCGCGGTTGCGGTGAACGTGAACGTGCGGCTGCCAAGCGGCGGAGTCGCGAGATCCCGAAGCTGGATGACGCTCCCGACCACCGTCGCCGTACCCACCTGCGGGTTGGTTGCGCTGATCCCGGTGAGCGAGTCCGGGAGCGTCAGGTTGCACGATCCCAGCTGTTGGGTGACGGCCTTGTTCGTGATCGTCACATCGAACGTCTCTGCCTGCCCGGCGGTGACCGGCGCAGCCGCCGCGGAGATATCGACCGTGTACAGCTTCTTCACCGGACCGCCGTACGCGACGCTGGCGAACAGCATCGTGATGGCGAGCGAACCCAAGATCCCCAGACGTATCGGGCGTCTCATGCTTCCCTCCCCCTAGTCCTGCCGATCCCCGGTCACAGCGAGCACCGCGACCGAACTGACGTCATCGTCACGATAGAGCAGGAAACGTCCGTTCTGTGGTGGCGTGCGTCACTCGTTCGCTGTGAGTTTCTTAACACCTACGACGAGAATCGGTCGAAACGGTAAAACCGGACCCCGTTAGTCGATCCTCTCGTCGAGGTCGTGCCCGAGCTGTGCGGCCCAGTCCGCGTTCGCTTGAGCGAAGAGCGCGCGCACCTGCTCGAGGTCGTAGGGCTGCTCCATCAAGGTGTCCGGGTCCCACTGGCTCCGCGGCTGGTTCACGAAGTCGCCGCCGTAGATGTGGATCGCGCCGGTGAAACGGCGCTCGGGGTTCGCCACCGCGTGGATCACGTCGGCGCCGAGCGCGATCACGTCGCTCTCTCGCAGGCTCTTGCCACCGGCCTCCACGATCTGTTCGGGGCCACGGCGGTACATCGTGTTGTCCTCGACGCCGCCGTAGATGCCGATCACGGCCCACATGCGGTGGTCGTGAGGATAGATGGCCATCCCGGGAGCCCAGATGACGTTCAGCACCGTCAGCTCCTCCGAGTTGTAGATCAGATCGATGCCGCCGAGGTCCTTGCCGATCGCGTGCGCGACCGGCTCCGGCTTGGCCAGCGTGCGCACCAGGATCTCGCGCACGGCGCGGCGCGCGTCGGCCTCGCCCTTCACTGCCGTCAGGCAATCCGCGACCAGCGTGTCGGTATCGAACATCGCACCCCTCTTTCCAGACGAGTGTATCGCCCTGGTATCGTCGCCATCATCGAGATGGACATCGCTCCCTGGCAAGAGCCTGTTCGCGGCGGGTATCCCGACCCGCGGAGCTTCGGCCTGACCGGGCGCGAGATCGGCCGGCTCGCCGCCCAAGGCCGGGGCGTCCGGCCGCCCGTCTCCCGCCTGATGGGGTTGATGTGGACGGAGGCCGACGACGCTCACACCGCGTTCACCTTGCCGGGCGCCGACTGGTTCCTCTCCTCGCAGGAGCACGTCTCGGCCGGGCCGTTGATGGTGCTCGCCGACGCGGCGTTCGGCACCTCGCTGATGATCGACCTCCCTTCGGCCACCCCGTTCACGACGTGGGAGCTCTCGATGAGCTTCTTGAAGCCGTGTCCGGCCGGCGGCACGATAAGAGCCACGGGCTACCCGTTGCACGACGGGCGCCCGCTGGCGATCACACAGGTGTGGATCGAGGACGGTAACGGCGAGCGAGTGGCGCACGGGACGTCGGCCAACATGGTGCTGGCGCGGCTCGAAGGCTTCGAGCACCCCGGCGAGCTTCCCGACATCGAGGAGCCCGTCGAAGCCACGCCCGATCCGTGGGAGCGGCCGGTGATGGGCGAGACGATCCCGTGGGACCTCTGGCGAACGATGCCCGGCCTCGAGATCCTCGGGCGCCAGATCAAAGGCGAGCTTCCGCAACCGCCGATCCACTACCTCACCGGGATGACGCTGCGCGACGCCGAAGAGGGGCGCGTCACGTTCACGATGCCGGCGACCGGGTGGCTCACGAGCCCTAATCGGACCGTCCAGGGTGGAGCGATCGCGATGCTCGCCCACGCCGCGCTCACGACGGCCGTGACGACCACGCTCGAGGCCGGCGCCGCCTACCGGCCGATCGACGTCAAGGTGAACTTCCTGCGGCCGGGCATCGCGGACGGCCGCGATCTGACCGCACACGGGAGCGTGATCCACCGCGGGCGCACGCTGGCCGTCGGGCTGGCCGACGTGGTCAACGCCGACGGAAAGAAGGTCGCGACCGCCACCGGCTCGGTGATCGTCCTTCCCGAACGCCCAGAGGGCTGACCAGGAACCAGCTCAATCCCGGGGGCCGCCCGCCCGAACACAGAAGGGATGAGTGAGGACAGGCGAGCCTGGAACGCTTGGGATGCCCCCTATTTCGCGTCCAGCACGGGAGCGCCGGCCCGGCCGTCCCCGCTTCCGCGGGCAGGCTCCGATCGGGCATCGAGGCACATCCGCTTCGCCGACGAGGGCGCGCGCGCGTCGCAGCGGGCTTGGGCGATGCTGTACGGCGCCGGAGCTCTCGTGTGCGGCTTCGCAGCAACCGGCTTGCTCCTTCTGGCCTCGTTCGTGTTTTCGTTCGGCGATCCTCCCGACGCTGCAGAGGTCTTCGTCGCCGTCCTACTCGGGGGAACGATCGCCGTGGGGGGCGTCGTGGTCGCCGTAGTCAGCTTCCGTCGAGCCTCGCGCCCGACCGGCCTTACGATCCATGATGATCATCTCGAGTTCGCGTATCACACGTTCAAGGAGCCGCTCGTCGTACCGCGTTCCTCTGTCCGCGCGGTGTCGATCGACGACGCCCCGTTCCTGCCGTTCACGAACAACGAGCGGTTCCCGGTCGAGGGAGGGCTGCCCGCGAACGTCTTCGCCGACGCGCTGGACAACTGGCCGGCCGCGCCCTGGGACGACTTCGGCTCCCTCGGACGTCCCGGCGCCGACCCGTCTCCGGGGGTGATCGTCGAGCGTCCGGACGAGGGATATGCACACGACGATCCCGGCAGCGTCGGCTGGGCGGACGGCAGGCGCGCCGAGGAGGCCCTCGGTCTCGGACGGCCTGCGTTCCTCTGGAGCGCTCACGGATCGTCGCTGCCGTTCCTGCGTAACGGCGCGGGCGACGTACCGAACGTAGCGGTCCTCTTCCACGAGTCGGTGGGCACACCCCGGCCGCCGTGGTGGCTCGACCTGTCTCCCGCGATGTCACGCTGCGCGCTGTTCCGCGGCGGACGTCCCGTGCGAGGTCTCATGCTCCGCGTCAGGCACTCAGCGGAAGTGGGTGACGTTTTCGGTTCATGGCAGGTTGTTCGCCCCATCACCGCCGAGGATGTGACCGGTGAAGGTCTCCGGGTTCCGAGGCCGCTCGCCGGGTGGCGAGCGCTCGCGTACGCCGCGATCTTCCTGGCGACCGTCGCCGTTGACGTCGTCATCCGGCTGCTGCGCTGACGCAGTCACTAGCGGGTCGGAGAACCATCGGCTAGCCTGAATATCTGACGGGTCGTCAGAAACCGGGGTCCAGGTGCCCATCACGCGTAGCGTCGCCGACGGTTTAGCCGAGGTCGTCATCGACGTTCCTCCCGTCAACGCGCTGCCGGTCGCCGGCTGGTTCGAGCTCGCCGACCTCGTGCGCTCGGCCGGCGCCGACCCGGAGGTCCGCGTGGTCATCGTCCGCGCCGAGGGGCGCGGCTTCTGCGCCGGGGTCGACATCAAGGAGCTTCAGGCCGACCCGCAAGCGATCGTCGGGGTGAACCGCGGTTGCTACGAGGCGTTCGCGGCCGTGTACGAGTGCGCGGTCCCGGTGATCGCGGCGGTCCACGGCTTCTGCCTCGGCGGCGGCATCGGGATCGCCGGCAACGCCGACATCGTCATCGCCTCGAGCAACGCGACGTTCGGGCTACCCGAGGTCGACCGCGGCGCGCTCGGCGCCGCGACCCATCTGGCGCGACTCGTGCCGCAGCACCGGATGCGCGCGATGGTCTACACGGGGGAGGAGGCGAGCGCCGACGAGCTGCATGCGTACGGCTCGGTCTACAAGGTCGTCGCGGCGGGAGATCTGACGAAGGCGGCGCGCGAGCTGGCCGCGACGATCGCGGAGAAGTCTCCGACGATCATCCGCCGAGCGAAGGAGTCGCTCAACGGCATCGACCCCGTCGACGTGAAGCGCTCCTACCGGTTCGAGCAAGGCTTCACCTTCGAGCTGAACCTCTCCGGCGTCTCCGACGAGGCGCGCCGGGCGTTCATCGACAAGCGCGAGGCGCGGTTCGACCGGTGACCGCACCGGACCTGCGCACCACGATCGACGAGGCCGTCGCCGAGCTGCGCGACGGGATGACGATCGGCTTCGGCGGCTGGGGCTCGCGCCGTAAGCCGATGGCGGTGATCCGCGCGATCGCGCGTTCCCCCGTAAAGGACCTAACCATCGCATCGTACGGCGGACCCGACGTCGGCATGCTGTGCGCCGCCGGGAAGGTGAAGCGCGTCGTGTTCGGCTTCGTGACGCTCGACAGCATCCCGCTCGACCCCCACTTCCGGGCCGCGCGCGAATCCGGCGCCGTCGAGGCGACCGAGATGGACGAGGGGATGTTCTACCTTTCGCTCCTCGCGGCGTCGTGGCGCGTGCCGTTCCTTCCCACGCGTGCCGGGCTCGGGTCCGACGTGATGCGGATCAACCCGACGCTGAAGACCGTGCGCTCTCCCTACGGCGAGGAGGAGGTCGTCGCCCTGCCGCCGCTGCGGCTCGATGCCGCGTTCGTCCACCTGAACCGCGGCGACCGGCGCGGCAACGCCCAGTTCCTCGGGCCCGATCTCTACTTCGACGACCTGTTCCTGAGCGCCGCGGAACGGCGGTTCGTCACGTGCGAGCGCCTGGTCGAGACCGAGGATCTGCTGAGCGAGGGATCGGTCCACACGCTGCGGATCAATCGCACGATGGTCGACGGCATCGTCGAGGTTCCTCTCGGCGCGCACTTCACCTCGTGCGAGCCGGACTACCCGGTGCCGGGCCGGTGGCTGAAGGAGTACGCGGGCGCGGCCGCCGACTCGGACGCCTGGAGCGCTTACCGAAAGCGATTCGTCGACGTGAGCGACGAGGATTACCGAGCCGTGGTGGACTCGTGAGCGACGCCACTCGCGACGAAGTCTGCGTCGTAGCCTGCGCCGAGTCGTGGCGGGGCGATGGAGCCGTGCTCGCGAGCGCATTCGGCGTGATCCCCACGCTCGGCGTGCGGCTCGCTCGCGCGACCTTCGAGCCCAATCTGTTGATCTCCGACGGCGAAGCGCTCCTCGTCGCGAACGACCTTCCGATCGGCTCCGACGCGAAAACGGTCGAAGGCTGGGTGCCGTTCAGGGCCGTGTTCGATCTGGTGTGGGCCGGGCGGCGACACGTGATGATGGGCGCGACGCAGATCGATCTCCACGGCAACCAGAACATCTCGGCGCTCGGGGATCACGCCCGACCGAAGGTGCAGCTGATCGGCGTGCGAGGCGCGCCGGGAAACACGATCAATCACGCAACCTCGTACTGGATCCAGAATCACAGCGCCCGGACGTTCGTTGAGCGCGTGGACGTGATATCGGGCGTCGGAACCAACCGCGGCGCCGCCGACCTCCGCCGGGTCGTGACCAACCTGTGTGTCTTCGACTTCGAAACGTCGGACGGAGCGATGCGGGTTCGCTCGCTTCATCCCGGTGTGACGATCGACGAGGTGCTCGCGAACACCGGATTCTCGCCGGTCGTCCCCGACGACCTGCCGGAAACGCGGGCTCCCACCCCTGAGGAGCTGAGCCTGATCCGGGAGGTGCTCGACCCGGGCGACCTCCGCAAGACCGAGGTCAAGCCGTGACCCATCCCGCGCTGCGGACGCGGGTCTGCGAGCTGCTCGGTGTCGAGCATCCGATCGTCCAGACGGGGATGGGCTGGGTCGCCGGCCCGGCGCTCGTCGGGGCGACGTCCAACGCCGGCGGCTTCGGGATCCTCGGCGCGGCGACCATGGACCTGGACCAGCTCGGCACCGCGATCAAAGAGACCAAGGCGCTGACGGCCAAGCCGTTCGGCGTGAACATGCGCGCGGACCAACCCGACGTGATGGAGCGCGCAGACCTGCTGGCGGCCGAGGGCGTGCGCGTCGCCTCGTTCGCGATGGCGCCGCGCGCCGAGGTCATGGACCGGCTGCGCCGCGGCGGTGTGCTCGTCGTCCCATCGATCGGCGCTCGCCGGCACGCGGAGAAGGTCGCGTTGATGGGCGTCGACGCGGTCCTCGTGCAGGGCGGGGAAGGTGGGGGCCATACAGGACCCGTGCCCACCTCGCTGGTCCTGCCGCAGGTCGTGGACGCGCTCGGCGGATCGGTGCCGGTGATCGCCGCCGGCGGCTTCTTCGACGGCCGTGGGCTCGTCGCGGCGCTCAGCTATGGAGCCGAGGGGATCGCCATGGGCACGCGGTTCCTTCTGACGAAGGAGTCACCGGTGTCCGAAGCCGTCAAGGCGTTCTATCTGTCGAAGGAGGTAACCGACACCGTCGTGACGACGAAGGTCGACGGCGTCCCTCACCGCGTGCTCCGGACCGCATTCGTCGAGCAGCTCGAGCGGAGCGGTGCGACCACAGGTTTGTTCCGGGCGTTGCGGAACGCGCTCGAGTTCCGGCGTCTCACCGGAACGCCGCTCCGCGCGATGCTGCGGGAAGGGATCGCGAGGCGCAAGACCCACGAGCTCACCTGGGCGCAGGTCCTGATGGCGGCGAACACGCCGATGATGCTGCGCGCCGCGATGGTCGAGGGCGACCTCCGTTACGGCGTGATGGCGAGCGGTCAGGTCGTCGGCGTGATCGAGGATCTTCCGAGCGTCGACGAGCTCATCGGACGGATCGTGCGCGAGGCCGAGGAGACCCTGAAACGGCTCGGCTAGGCGTCCCGCGCTCAGTCGAGGAAGTTGCCGAGGTTCGAGTTGCCTTCGAGGAACGCGATGCCGTCGATCGCCGCGCCGAGCGGGGAGCCGGGGGTCGCGCGCAGGATGTAGAGGCCGTTGCGGACGTCGGCGACGTAGATCAGGCCGTCCCGGATGATCGGATACGACCAGGTCGAGACCCACCAGTCGTCGTCGACGGACTCCGTCTTGCCGTATGGGGGGGCGGGGGTGTCGGGGATGCTCGAGATCTCGGCGAGCGGCTCCGGAACGAAGGCCGCCACCTCCGTGGGCTCGACCCGGTTCGACACGTCGATCACGCGCAGCCCGCCGCCGTACCACGACGTCACCACGAAGCTCCCGGCAACCGTCTGGTTGTGCATCGTGAAGGTTCCGTCGAGCGGCAAGCCCGCCGCGTTCCGAGACGCGGAGAGGCCTTCGGCGGCGCAGTTCGTCGCTTGATTCTCCGCGAGCCGGAACTCGCCGACCTGCTTCGGGCGCTTCGTAGCGGAGCCGGTGTCGAAGGTCCGCAGCCAGCCGAACGGACATCCATCGGTCGTGACGTAGATCTCGTCTCCCACGACGGCCGTCGGCGAACCGGCCGCGACAACCGCGCTGTGCGTATTGCCGAACTGGCTCAGCGGATAGGGGATCGGGAGGCTCGCTAGGCCGACCGGCTTGAAGAACGCTAGCAGCTTGCGCGCCGCGAAGTCGCTCGTGTCCATGGTGAAGAAGCCGCCGTCCCAGTGCGAGATGTACGCCCTTCGCCCGTCCGCAGACAGCGAGATCGAGTGCGTGTAGGCGCCGAGCCCGATCGGAAGCGCGGGATCGAGGTTGCGCTCACGGAGGCTGAGCAGGGGGATGCCCGATACCCAGAGACCCGTGATCTTGGCGGCCGACGGCTTCGACGCATCGACGACGAGGACGTCGGTGCCGCCCAGCGGTGTCGTGATGTACTCGAGGATGCGCGGATGCCCGTCGACGTTGTGCGCCGGGTCCGGATCGATCCACTGGAAGAACTCGTGCGGCCGGAAGTTGCGGAGCTGGAAGGTTCCCGCGAGCACCGGCTGCGTGCAGTCGCCGCTCGGGAACGTATAGAAATGAAGCGCGTTCAAGCCCGGCTCCAGGATGCCTTGATCCGTGAACTTCGAGAACGTCAGCACCGTGAGCATCTCGAAGCCGCTCGGCAGATCGATCGCGCGGATCTCGCGCGCGACCGCGCCCTCGAGGACCGCGCCCTCGAGGTTTGAGCCCGGCACGCCGCCGACCACGGCGGGGCTCGTGGGGTTCGAGACGTCGACGATCTGGATCGCGTTGACGCCCGCGTAGTCGTGCCAGCGGCCGACGTACGCGCAGTCATCGATCAGCGCGACCGCGCCGTGGTTGCCGAGCGGGACGGTCGCGCCGGCAGGGGTCATGTCGGCATGCCCCACGAGCTCGAGCGGCCCGGACGTGAAATCGGAGAGCGGGCCGTGCTGACCGACCTGCGCGGCAGGGACGCCGGCTACGTCGGTCGGACCCGTGGCCGGCCGGGCGGTCAGCGGCGCCAGCCCCACGGCCAGCAGAGCAGCGAGAGCGAGGAGCGGGCGAACGCCGAGGCGACGCATCGGTGGCTTGGTTCGGCGGAGGCCCACCGGGCTCCTGCTTTGTCCCGTTATCGGGCGTGGCGCCGGATCCACTCGAACATCGCGATGCCCGACGCCACCCCGGCGTTGATCGAGCGGGTGGAGCCGAACTGGGGGATCGAAAGAAGCTGCGTGCAGATCCGGCGTGCCTCGTCGGAGAGTCCGGGGCCTTCTTGCCCGAACAGCAGGACGCAGGCGCGGGGCAGATCGGCGGAGCCGATCGGCACCGCGCCGGGCACGTTGTCGAAGCCCATGAGCGGCAGCCGGTTGGTCGCGGCCCACGTCGCGAGCTGACCGATGCTCTCGTGATGTCTCAGATGCTGGTACTGCTCGGTGACCATGGCGCCGCGGCGGTTCCAGCTGCGTCGTCCGACGATGTGCACTTCGGCTGCGAGGAAGGCGTTCGCGTTGCGAACGACGGCTCCGATGTTCCGGTCGTGCTGCCAGTTCTCGATCGCCACGTGGAACGGGTGCCGCCGCGTGTCGAGGTCGGCGACGATCGCCTCGAGCCGCCAGTACCGATACCGGTCGACGACGTTACGACGGTCGCCTGCGGCGAGAAGCTCGGGATCGAAACGGGGATCGTCGGGCCACGGCTGCGGATGCGGCCCGACACCTACGTCGCGTTCCTCGCCGGTCTGCGTCACACCATCAGCGAACGGCTGTGGTGAGCGGACGAACCACCTCGGCGGCGCCGAAACGCGCACCGACCCGCTCGACGGTGGTCGAGATCATCGCGCGCTTCGGGAGCCCGATCGAACGGAGCTCGTCGGCGATCGGGTGTTCCCCGAGCACCACCGACGCGCCGCCGACGCGGCCGCGCGTTCCGTCGGCCGAGGTCTCCCACGGCGTGCGTCGCAACACGCCGTCGAGGAACGTGTAGGTCGGGAGGTTGGGGACGCGCGGCCAGGGTCGGATCCCCTTGTTCACCGTGAGCGTGAGCACGTGTGCTCCATCGTGGCGAAGCGTGCAGGTCGTCGCGCCGGGTCGCTCGTCGATGTCGATGTCGGCCATGAACTTGGGATAACCCCAGATCGTTCGACCGGCTTCGAGGGTGAAGCCCTGGTTCACGGGGAGGTGATGGATGTACACGCCGGTCTTGTTGCGAAGGACCTCCAGGGCCTTCCGCCGAGCCGGGGCCGGCTCCGCATCGTGCAGCCGGACGAGGAACGCGACGGCTACCTCGTTGTAGGCATCCAGATCCGTGTCCTCGTACTTCACGAATGCGATGCTCGCGATCGCCTTGCTCGGGCGCATCTCCGCCACCTGGAGGCCGGTCGGGGCGATCAGGGCCTGCGCGGCGGCCGCGGGGACGACGAAGGTGGCCGCTCCCGAGCGGGCCGACCGCACCTCGATCGGAAGCGAGAGGGTCCGTCCCTGGATAGTGTATTTTTCCACTGAGGGCACAGATTCGTCCCTTTTCTAGCGCAAATGCGCTACTCGCGACATTTGACCGGCACCTATACTCGCATGGTACCTAGAAGGGTGCCGGTCCCGCGTGGCCGGCGTCGGGTGTGTTCGGGATGGTCCGGTGCAACCCGCCGGGCCGAGCGATCAAGGGGGGTGCCTCATGTCGGGGGCCGACCATAATCGAAGCATCGCGTTGCGCGCGCTGACCGTATCCGTGGCCGTTGTTACGCTGATGGCCCTGGCGACGACCGGCTTTGCTCGGCCCGTGAAGAAGGAGTTCGACGCCTCGATCGCGCCGGGCGGGGGGCCGGGTCAGACCGCCACCTCGTTGACGGTAACCATCACCAACCTGCCGACCTCCCAGCACCCCGTCGGATCGGCCAACATCACGATCCCCCCCGGTTTCACGGGGATCGGGACCCCCACGATCAGCTCCGCTCCGTCCGGCAAGTCCTGGACCGCGACGCTGAACGGCGGGGTGATCGAGCTGCGCTCGGCCTCCGGCAGCCAGCTCGCTCCGGGCGAGTCGGTGGCCGTGACGTTCGTCGCCACGACGCCCTGTCCGGAAGGCGCGTACGCGTTCGGCGTGCAAGCGAAGCAGTCCAACAACTTCAACGGACAAGGCAACGACATCGTGACCGGTCCTTCCACGCTGACGTTCACGGTGAGCGGCGGCTGCGAACCGGCGGCCGTCCATCTGGCGTTCGGGCAGCAGCCGACCGACGTCATCTCCGGCGCCACCATGACGCCGGCCGTGACCGTGCGCGTCGAGGACGCGAGCAACAACCTGGTCACGGGCTTCAGCGGAACGGTTTCACTGGCCCTCGGCGCCAACCCCGGATCGTCGACGTTGTTCGGCGGCGGTCCTGTGGCCGTGTCGAACGGCGTTGCGACGTTCGATGGCCTGATGGCCACCAAGACGACGGTGGGCACGGTGACGGGTCATACGCTCGTCGCCACGAGCGATCCATCGGTGACGTCGGCGACCTCGGGAGCGTTCGCCGTCACCGGGATGTCGAGCGACTGCGAGTTCGAGCTTTGCACCGGGAACAGCGGCATCCTCAGCAACGCGAGCTCGAGCGACAACTGGATCGGCAAGGTGGAGGTGGACACCGGCGAATGCCCCGAGCACCCGTGCTTGCTCACGGTCTACGAGCAGACGACCTGCCCGGAGGGCTTCACCTGCAAGTCGAACCTGCTGACGTTCATCCCGCCGGCCAACGCGCAGGGGCTGACGACGGTGACCATCGCGTGTGACACGACGATATGTCCCAACGTGGGTCCGCCCGGCAATGGCGAACCCCTTTACAAGGTGCTCGCGAACGGCACGGTGGTCGTGCTCGACCGGTGCCACAACAGCCCGCCGAGCGGTGATGACCTGACCAACGGATGCATCGTCGAGGTCATCCGGACGCGGCCGGGCGACACCGTCTTCACGATCCTATTGCCCGAGGGAGACCCGGCGATCTTCAAGTAGCGGCGCTAGGACCGCATCGGTTCGGCGACGTCAAGGGGCTCGAGCGTGATCGCTCGGGCTCCTTGCGTTTTCTCCAGCTCGATCGCGGAGCCGGCCGGCAGGGATGCCGGCCCGGCGACCGAGCCGAAGCCGGGTGGGTCGGCGACCGCGCAGACGCCCAGTCGCTCGAGGATCGTGGCGCTTTCTTTCTCGAGGCCGGAGGCCTCGCGTTCCGTCCTTCGCTCGAGCTGGGCGAGCGCTCGCATGGAGAGCGCGGCGTCGTAGTCGGCTCCGCGCTGGCGAGCCGCCTGGACCGCTTGCTCCAGCGACGCGCGCGCATCGTCGAAGGAGCCGAGTCGCATCAGACCGATCCCGAGCACGCGATGGAGGATCGGGGCCTGCACGCTCGTCTCCTCGCCGCCTGATCGATCGGCATCGAGGGTGTCGCGGGCCAGCCCTACGCCATCGGCGGCGTCCCCGCGGAGCACGAGACTCTCGGCGATCCGCGCGTCGAGTTCCACGACCCCGCCTCGCTCCCCGACGGCGTCGTATCCGGCCCGGGCTTCTCGGAGCGACGCCAGGCCCTCCTCGAGACGGCCCGACCGCACCTGCACGCGGCCGAGAACGCCGAGCACGAAGCCGACGTAGCTGCGGTCGCCCGCGCCGCGGCAGATCCGAACCGCGTGGCGAAGGATGGGCTCGGCCTCCGCTAGGCGCCCCTGATCGGCCAGGATCTCACCGACGTTCGCCGTGCCGAGCGCGGCGCTCACCGGGTCGCCGGTTTGCTCGCGAGCCAGGCGTCCGCGCTCGTAGTACGCGGCGGCCTCGTCCCAGCGCCCCTCGAAGTAGGCGAAGGCGCCGAGGTTGTTGAGGACCACGGCCTGACGGACCAGGTCGCCCAAGTCCTGGTAGATCTCGAGCGCCTGATGAGAGAAGGAGTGATCCCCGGTCTTTCCGATCGTGACGTTCGTCCAGTCAAGGATGACGTACGCCTGAGCGAGGGCGCGGCGCTCGCCCGTCGCGCGGGCAAGCTCGATCGCGCGCTCCGACCATCGGATCGCGTCCGCGTGACGGCCCTGGCCTTGCTTGAAGGCGCCGTACCAGGCGGCCAGCTGCGCGCGCATGCGTCCCGCCTCGTCGCCGTCGATCCCCTCGAGCGCATCGAGCCCCCGACGGATCCACCGCAGGGCATCGGTGAGGCGACCGACCCGGTCGGTCACCTGAGCGTGTTTCAGGAACACCTGCGCCAGCCATACGCCGGACGTCTGCTTCGAGAATCGCCGGGCGGTGCGGTAGGCGTCGGCGGCTTTGCGGAACTCGCCGCCCAGCCGCCGGACGTCGCCGAGGCGTTCGGCGACCTGCGCCAGCTCGAACTCCCCGACCCCGCTGAGCCGATGGGCCGCCTCCAGGGCCTGGCCGTAGAAGCGGGCGGCTTCCATGTTGGCGTACTTGGCTTGTGCGCGCTCGGCGGCGATGCGCGCGAAGCGCCACGTTTCTTCCCATGCCTGCGCATGGAAGTAGTGGAGGGCGAGGAGCTCCGTTTGCTGGTCGACGGCCGCCGGTCCCGAAGCGAGGATCCGCTCGCCGACGGCGGCGTGCATCGCGCGCCGTCGCCGGAAGGTCAGCCCTTCATAGGCCGCGTCGCGGATGAGTACGTTCGCGAAGCGGTACCGGCCGCGGGCGTCGCGCGACACGAAGTCTGCGAGCCGCCGCCAGATCGGGTCGTCCGTCGTGGGGGCCCGGTCGTCCAGCACCGCGGAGAGCAGGCCGGGATCGAACGCGACACCGAGCACGGCAGCGGCGCGGAGCACCGCACGGTCCGCGGGTGGGAGGCCGTCGATCCGCGCGGTCATCAGCGTCTCGACCGTGTCGGGCAGATCGTCGATCGTTCCGGCCGTGCGCCAGGCACCGAGGAGCTCTCGAAGGAACATCGGATTGCCGCCCGCCCGCGCGACGAGCGCGGCTATCTCGTTCTCGGACGGCGGAGCGTCGCCGGTCATCGCTTCGATGAAAGCCGTGGCCGTGTCCTGGTCGAGCGGCGCGAGCCCGAGCGTCCGCGCATGCGGCTGGTCGGTCACGAACCGGCTGCCGCGCCCCGCGCGCCGCGTGAGGAGGATGAGCCAAGGGCGGTCGGCTCCGGCTGCGATCAGCGCGCGGAGGAGGGCGCCGGAAGCCTCGTCGAAGTAGTGCACGTCCTCGAAGATGAACAGGGCGGGCGTCGGTTGGACGACGCTCAGGAAGTCGACGGTGACCCGCTCGAGCTGGCTGCGGCGGAATCCCTCGTCCAAGGCTTCCGTCTGGGGCGTGGCCTGGATCGGGATATCGATCACGGCGCCGAGCAGAGGGAGCCACGGAAGGATGTCGGGCGCGTCGGCGGCAACGCGCGCGCGGAGCCCATCGACCGAGGAGGCCGAGGCTCCCGCCGATCGGATCCCGAGCAGCTCCCGCATGAAGCTCCGGAACGGGAAATATGGTGTGCCTTCGGCATAGGGCCCGCCGCTGGTCGTGACTACCTTGAGGCCGGACGCCCGTCGGCGGACCTCTTCGACGAGCCGGGACGTGCCCATCCCTGGGTCCCCGATGACCTCGATCACCCGTCCCTTGCGGGACCGGGCCTCCTCGAGGGCGTCGAGCAGCAGCCCAACCTCGCGCTCCCTTCCGATGAACGGAGTCCCGGACTCTGCGTCCCGGATCGTCTCCTCGACGACCGGCCCGACGACAAAGGCTTCCACCGGCCGGGCCTTGCCCTTGACCGTGAACGGCTCCAGGGCGCGGGTCGCGAACCGGCTGCGCGATCGTTCGAGCACGTCGGTCGCGGCGAAGATCTCGCCGATCTCCGCGGCCGCCATCAACCGAGCAGCCAGGTTCACCGTGTCGCCCATCACGGTGTATGTGCGCCGGTATTCCGGCCCGATGTCTCCGGCGAACACGTGTCCGCGATTGATCCCGATCCGGAGGGGCAACGGAGGGCCTTCTTCGATGATGTCGCGCGCGGCGAGGAGGGTCGCTTCGTCGTCCGCGCCGGTCGTGCGCGGCGCGCCGGCGACCATGATGATCTTGCCGCCGTTGCGGTCGATGTCGCTGCCGAGGAAGGTCACGCCTCGCGCGCCCGCCGCCTTCTGCGCCGTCGCGACGAGCTTCGCCAGACGGTCGGCGAGCGCGGCCGGTCCCTCGGCGGAGATGACGTCGTCGCTCCCTTCGAAGCGCAGGAACATCACGCTGGCTTGACGATGCTCGGGCTCGGACTCTCCCGCGAGCAGATGCTCTCGGATCGCGACGGGTACGCTCGGCGTGGGATCGAACGCTTCGTCGGGGATGGGATCGACGGTCGCTTCGACGGTCGCCGCGGCGGAGCGCAGCAGCCGGCCCGGTCCCTTCTCCACGCCGAGCCACTTAGCGGGGAGGCACTCGGCGGTGGTCGGGCTGACAACGATCTCGCCCGCCTCGGCGGTCTGCTCCATCAAGGTGGTTTGCGTCGCCGCCGGACCGGTCACGAGCAGCTCGCGATGCTCGTCGCCGACGAGGAAGAAATGGAACGTGCCGGTGTGGACGCCGACCGACATGCGGAGCCGGACCCGTCCGCCCGGCGTGACGATGTTGCCGATGCGCCGCAGCGTCGCGCGCATGCCGACCGCAGCCGCGCAACCGCGGGCGGGGTGATCGACCCCCCGGTACAGCAGCAGGAGCGCGTCGCCGCCGAACTTGATCAAGCTGCCGCCGGCTTCGTACGCGACGGCGAGGAGCTCTTTGAAGCAGGCGCCGATGGTCTCGGTCAGCTCTTCCGCGCCCACCTTTCCCCGGCGCGCGAGCCGCTCGGACAACTTCGTGAAGCCGGAGATGTCGACGAAGACCAGCGTTCCGTCGATCTCGCGGAAGGTCTCGTCCGGGTGCCGGACGAGCCATTCGATCGCCAGGCGCGGCAGATAGGGGCGAAGGATGCCCGCGCGATCGACCGTTTCCCCCGTCAATGATCCCCTTAAAGGGGAACGGTACCCGTCAGAGCCGGGGCGCGCTACGGGACATTCCGGGCGCGAGCCGCCTTGAGCAGCACCCCGATGCCCTCGGCGAGACCGTCGGAGATGCGCCACACCTCGGGGACGGTGTCGCGGCACGCGATGATGCCGAAGTCGACGTTTCCCATGTTGGACAGGATGGTGATGTTGATGCCGGCGCCCGGAAGGAGCGGCCCCATCGGGAAGATCGCCTGGATGCGGGCGCCGGCCGTATAGAGGGGAACCGGCGGACCCGGAACATTCGAAACGATGCAGTTCAGGGCCGGCGGGTGCAGATCGGGCAGGCGCGATCCGGAGTAGAGGCGCATCGCGCTCGTGAACAGCCGTGGCGCGAGGAACTCGGCCCAGTCCATGAGCGTCTCGGCGCCGAGCGCGTTCGCCAGCTCCTTGGACCGCTTCGTGCTGGCGATGATGGTCTCGAGCTGCTCTTCCGCGTCGGCGAGCTGCACCGGCAGCGGCACGAGCATGTTCGACACCTGGTTCGCCGACTCGCGCTCCACGCCCTCCACGCGAACCGAGATCGGGCACGCCGCGACGAGCGGCTTGTCGGGGAGCTCGTCGAGCGCGAGCAAGTAGTTGCGCAGCGCGTAGGTCGAGATCGCGAGCACGACGTCGTTCACCTTCGCGCCGTACGCGTTCTTGATCTCCTTGAGGTCGTCGAGCGAGGCCTGGCCGAACGCGACCGCGCGATGCGGCGTCAACTGTCCGGAGAACCGCGTGCGCGGCGCGAGGAACGGCGCCGCAGCCCCGCCCTCGGACCGTCTCGTCATCGAGCGCAACATCTTCGCGGCGTTTCCGGTCGCCCGTCCCATGGCGCCGAGGATCCGCACCGGATTGGCGATCTGCGTCACGAGCGCGTCGCGCAGGAGCTTGACGTCCGACGGGCGCCGCTCGCCGATGAAGCGCTCCTCGGGCTTGGCCTTGCGCTCGATCTCGGGCGTGAGGTCGAGCAGGTGCACCATCACGTCGGCGCCCGATGCGCCGTCGATCGTCGCGTGATGCATCTTCGTCACGACCGCGGCTTGCTGACCTTCGAGCCCTTCGACCACCCACATCTCCCACAGCGGCCGGTCGCGGCGCAGCTGCGCGCTCGCGATGTCGCCGACGACGTCGGCGAGCGCCTGCTGGTCGCCGGGCGGCGGCGCGCCGATGCGATGCACGTGGTTCTCGAGGTCGAAGGTTGGATCGTCGATCCACACCGGATGGCCCAGACCGAACGGGACCGTCACGAGCCGCCGGCGGAACGCCGGCATCAGGTGGATGCGGTCTTCGAGCATCGTGCGGATCTTCTCGAACGAATAGCCGCCGGGCATCGTCGAGGTGTCGAGCAGGAGCACGCCGATGACGTGCATGTGCATCTCCGGCGTCTCCAGATAGAGGAACGTCGCGTCCATACCCGACAGACGCTTCACGACGACACCAGCGCTTCCATGGCGCGCTCCTTTGCCCATCGATAGTCCGGCTTCCCGGCCGGCGTACGCACGACCTTGTCGACGAGCACGATGTCGCGCGGCACCTTGTAGCCGGCGACGGACTCGCGGCAATGCTGCTGGAGTTGCTCCAGGGTCGGCGCGGCGCTGGGATCGCGCGGCTGCACGACGGCGACGACGCGTTCGCCCCAGCGGTCGTCGGGCACGCCGACCACGATCGCGTCCTCGACGGCCGGATGATCCTTGAGCGGGCCTTCGACCTCGTCGGGGAAGACCTTCTCGCCGCCGGTGTTGATCGTCTGAGAACCGCGGCCGAGGAGCGTGATCGTTCCGTCGTCCTCGACGGTCGCCATGTCGCCGGGCAGCACGTACCGGCCGCCGTCGAGCTCGATGAAGGTCTTCGCAGTCTTCTCGGGATCCTTGTGGTAGCGGAGCGGGATGAAGCCGCGGCGCGCGAGTCGTCCGACCACGCCCGAGCCGGGCTCGACTTTCTTGCCGTCGTCGTCGAGGACGAACGTCTGGTCGTTCACCACGAACGTCGCGCCGCCGCGCCCGGCCTTGGAGCCGAGCACCCCCGTTTCCGACGACCCGAAGCCGTCGGCGATCATGCGATCCGGGAGCAGCTCGAGGATCCGCTTCTTGGTGGTCTCGGACAGCATCGCGCCGCCCGAGCCGATGACCCACAGGTTCGCGGTGTCGTAGCGGTCGCGGTTCGCCGCGAGCTCGTCGACGAGCGGCCGCGCCATCGCGTCGCCGACCACGACGAGGATCACGACCTTCTCGCGAGCGATCAGATCCCAGATCGCCGGCGGGTCGAAGCGTCCGAGCGGCGTCATCACCAGCGTCCCGCCGGTGAACAGCGTCTGGAACGCGAGCCAGTGCGCGCTCGAGTGCATCAGCGGGGGGGTGGCGAGCGCGGTGAGGCCGGTCTCGGGGATGCGCGAAGCGAGCTCCTCGGGCCCGGTCACGTGGTTGCCCATCTGGGTGATGTCGCCGCCGCCCATCGCCGCCTTGAAGATGTCCTCGTGCCGCCAGACGACGCCCTTCGGCATCCCGGTCGTGCCGCCGGTGTACACGCAGTAGAGGTCTTCGGACGACCGGTCGGGAACACTCGGGCGCTGCGGGCTCGCCGCCGCGAGCGCGTCTTCGTACGGTTCGGAACCCGGCGCCGGCTGCTCGTCCGAGCCGTCCTCCACCACCAGGAAACGCTCGAGGATCGGCGTCTCCGGCGCGACCGCAGCGACCTTGGAGGCGAACTGCCGGTGGTAGACGAGCCCGACCAGATCCGCGTTGTCGAACAGGTAGCGGAGCTCGGCCTCCACGTATCGGAAGTTCACATTGATCGGGATCGCTCGGATCTTGAAGCACGCGAGCATCCCTTCGAGGTATTCGGCGCCGTTCATCAACTGGAGCCCGACGTGTTCGCCTGGGCGAACGCCCGAAGCGAGCAGGTGATTGGCCAGGCGATTCGCGCGCTCGTCGAGCGCGGAATAGGTCGATCGGCGCTCGCCGACGATCACCGCTTCGCGATCTGGAACGGCATCGGCGACCGCTTCGAACAGGTCGGCGAGGTTGTAGCCCATGCTTCTCCTCGAGGTGAGGAGGCCATAGTATGACGGAAGTTCAGGCTTGGGCGAGGGGGATCGCATGGCCTCCAACCGGCCTGCACAGGCCATCGTGGTAGCACAACGAGTGGGACGAGCCGTCGCGAGGATGCCGGGGATCGGCATCCTCTGGGCGCCACCGCGCGCCGCAGGCTTCGCCGTCGAAGCGTTCATCAAGCAACGGTTCGGCCTCCGCGGCACCGACGACCTTCCGAAAGCGCGCCCGTCGCTCGCGTTGACCGCACAGGTCGCGCTCGACGAGGCGTTCCTCGGCATGATGCGCAACCCGAGCCGGTATCCGACCGACGCCGACTATGCGGGCCTCGCCGCCGAGCTGGCCACCGCCGCGGACCTTTACGCGCGTGAGGGTTGGATCGCCGAGCCGCGCTCCTATCATCGCGATCCGCCGCCGCTGACGGATCTCCGCGTGCGGCGCCTGTGGGCGATGAACGTTTGGTACGAGCGTCTTTCGTGGCCGAGCGAGTACGAGACGCATCCCGGCGAACCGAACGCGGCACGGTGGGCGACCTTCGCGAAGAACCGAATCGCGTACGCGTACGTCGTGCGGCGCAAACCCAACCGGCCGTGGCTGATGTGCCTGCACGGCTTCTCGACGGGGGTGCCGACCTCCGACTTCTTCGCATTCAAGGCGAAGCGGCTGTCCGAGGAGCTCGACGTGAACCTGGTCTTCCCGGTGCTGCCGCTGCACGGCCCGCGCCGCGCGAGCCGCATGTCGGGCGCGGAACTGCTCTCGTACAACGTCCTGGACTTCATCGCCGGCATGGCGCAAGCGATGTGGGACATCCGGCGGCTGATGGGATGGCTGCGCACACAAGGCGCCGAACGCGTCGGCGTGCATGGGATGTCGCTCGGTGCCTACACCGCATCGTTGCTGTCGGCGCTGGAGCCGGATCTCGAGCTGCTGATCGCCGGCGCGCCGCTGTGCGACATGCCGGGCCTGATCGACCATCACATGCCGAGGCGGCTGCGCGGCAAGGCCGTCGAGAACGGCATCGATCAATCTGTTCTCCAAGATGTGTTCCGCCCCGTCTCGCCGCTCGCGTACCCGATGACGATCCCCCGCGAGCGCGTTCACATGTACGCGGGGGTTGGGGACCGGATGTCGACGCCGGAGCAAGCGCACCGTTTGTGGGCGCACTGGGACCGGCCGAACGTTCTCTGGTACGAGGGCGGACACCTGACGTTCCTGTGGTCGGGCCAAGTCACGCGCTTCCTCGACGATGCGATGGCGAGCGCAGGATTCATCGAACCTCGGACTCCGCCACGCATGCCCGAAACGATCGTCTGACCGGGCCGCTCGACTCAGTGATCCCGATCAGAGCCGTCGTCGCGCGGCTTATACTGACCAGAGATGCGGGATAACTCTCTGGTACGAACGCAACGCCCCATAGGAATCCGCTGGTGATTGGCGCAATCAGGACGGAGCAGATTCGCCGGGCCCGCGCGATATGCGGACCGGATCTAGTTCTTTGCCGGGTCCGTATAGGTAGGAGTTAGGTCGACTCGATGGTGGAGGACGAGCGTGGGCCGGAGGAACCGGATCTGCCCTCCGCCTTACAGTCATCCACACCGCCTCCCGTCCCCGACGAGACGCTGTATAAGGCGTATGAGGGGCACGCCACAACTCTCCGTGCATGGCTCGTGGCGTACGGAGTCGGCGGCCCCGTTCTTCTCTTGACCAATGAGAGAATCTCGTCGGTCATTGCCGACGCTGGGCATGCTCGACTTCTAGCCGTACTCTTTCTCGCCGGGGTTTCACTGCAAGTGATACTTGCTGCTCTCAACAAGTATGCGATGTGGCTGTGCTACTACAGTGATGAGGAACCGCAAGTTGAGGAGAAATGGCCCTACAACTGGGCGACCTGGGTCTCCCGACAAGTGTGGATCGATCTCGCGGTCGATCTCGCGAGCTTGGGGGTGTTCGGCTACGCGACGTACAGGATTCTGGTCGATGTGGCGGCGGCGACCTAACTCGCGCCTGCAACGGACCGTCCGCGCGCGTCCGGCCGATGAGCCGCAGGGTCGTTATCCGGTCGGCTGATAACGAATAGATGGCATTCGAGGCGGGGACCTACGTGTGTCTCGATGTACCTGAGCCGGTGGCATCTCGGATCATGGAGATCCGGCGCAGACACCGCGACGGGTTCCGCGCCGCGCTGCCGGTTGAGATCACGGTCGCGGGATCAGGCGGCGTCGACGTCATCGAACCCGGACAGGACCCCGCGACAGTACTGCGCTTGCTCGATGAGATTGCGGCCCGCACCCCACCCATTGTTGCCCGCTTTGGTGACTCCTTGCGCTTCCCTGGTACCGATGTCTTCGTTTTCGCCCTCGAGGACCCGGCGCCATTCGAAGCCCTGCATGGGCGCATCATCTCCTCCGGCATCCGGTTCAAGCCTTCGCCGCACGGCTTCTTCCCGCACTGCACCTTGCGGAGTCGGTCGCCGGTTACGGAGGCGGAGGCCGAAGACCTCATGCAGGCGCGGATTGAGAGAGATTTTGTCCTTCGTGGAATGGCGCTCTACGTTCTGGATGGGTTGCCCATGAGCGTCATGCATACTGGGGAGTTAACGGGGTGATGAAGAGTGGAGTTTCGGGTTTTGCTGCACCGTATAACTCGCGGCTACAACGGACCGCATCCGCGTTACGTGCCAATCGCGGCCGATTAGCCGGAGAGTCGTTATCCCGGCGCGGTGAGGTAACGATGGGATGGTTGAGACGGGCTCCTCGGCGTGCCACATCGGTCGATGTTCTTGGGAAGCCGGTGGCGTGCGCTCACTGCGGTGGTGATGAATTCATCGTGCGTAAACGACTTCTGAACACGGCCGTAATGACGCTTCTTGGATTCGACTTTGCGGATCGGCAGGCCACGATCTTGAAGTGTGTTCATTGTGGTCGGATCGAGTGGTTCGGGAAGCCGGGGCGCTCGAAATGATTTGCGGTCGCCGTGTCCTGCCTGTTGTGGTCGGTGGTTGCCGGATAACTCGCAGCTGCAACGGACCGCCTCCGCGCTTCGGGCCGATCGCGGCCGCTGAACCGCAGGGTTGTTAGGCCGCCACTCGAAACGGACCCTTTTGCTTCGGGCCGGTTGGCTCAGGAGTGTGGACGGCGAACCTTTTCCACCGGCCGGCACGACAGAGAGGTCGTGAGGGACACGTCGGGGGATAGACCGGAGGACGGAGATCTACTGGCGGGAGTGGCCGCAGGCGACCGCGATGCTTTGCGGACGCTCTACGAGCGGCATGCACCCTGGCTCCACGTCCGGCTCTCGCGGCGGTGCGCGGACCCCGGCCTCGTGGAAGAGACGGTGCAGGACACCTTCGTCGCCGCGTGGCGCGGTGCCCGCCGCTGGCGCGGCGAGGGGGACGTGGCCGCCTGGTTGTGGGGGATCGCGATCCGGCGGTTGGTCGACCGGCTCCGGCGCCGGCCGGCGCCGGTGCTGCGTCCGGCCGCCGAGTCGTGGCCGTCCGCCGAGGAGCAGGTGCTTCTCGGTGTGGAGCACGGGGACCTGGCCGGCTCGCTCAATCGCCTCTCGCCGGAGCTGCGGGCCGTCGTTCAGGCCACGATCCTCGACGGCCTGACCGCCCGGGAGGCGGCTCGTCTGCTCGGCATCCCCGCGGGGACCGTGAGGACGCGGCTGATGCGCGCCCGCGCGCAGCTGAGGGGTGAGCTGGGATGAGTGACTGGCACGCCGACGCGGCCTTGCTTCAGACCTATGCGCATGGCCGTGCTGACGCCGCTTTGTCGTTTTCCGTCGAGGCGCACTTGATCCGTTGCGCGCGTTGCCGCGCCGGGCTGAGCGATTCCGTGGAGCGAGCGAGCCTGGAGAGGATCTGGGGCGGGGTCGTCGCGGAGATCCACGCGCCGCGGCGCGGTCCCATCGAGGCGCTGATGGTGCGCGCGGGGATCCCCGAGTACGTCGCCCGGCTCATCGCCGCAACCCCATCGCTCCGCATCTCGTGGATCGCGGCGGTCGCGGCCGCGCTCGGCTTCGCCGTCGGCGCGGCGCACGCCGGGCCCGGCGGCCTGCTGCTGTTCCTCATGCTCGCGCCGCTCCTGCCGGTGGCGGGGGTCGCAGTCGCCTACGGGCCCGGCATGGACCCCACGTACGAGATCGGCCTCACAGCTCCCATGCGAAGCTTCCGGCTGCTGTTCCTCCGAGCCGCCGCCGTTCTCGCCACCACCACGATCCTCGCTGCCGTGGCAACGCTTTTCCTTCCCCGCCTGAGCTGGACCGCCGCTGCTTGGCTTCTGCCGTCGCTCGGCTTGACCCTGTCGACCCTTGCCCTGACCACGAAGGTGTCGACGACGCTGGTCGCCGCCGGCGCGGTGGCCGGCGTCTGGATCGCGCTGACCACGGTGGGATACGCCGCGACGCGCGACGACCTGGCGGCATTCCGCGGGCCATTCCAGGCCCTCTTCGCCCTCGTCGCGATCGTTTCCTCGCTCGTGATCGCTGCCCGTAGCGAACGATTCGAGATGAGGAGGCGCTGATGTCGATCTCGTTGACCGCCGTCCGGAAGCGTTTCGGCGGCACGCAGGCGCTGGACGGCGTGACGCTGGAGGCGGGTCATGGCGTCACCGGCCTGCTCGGGCCCAACGGCGCCGGCAAGACGACGCTGTTGCGGATCGTCGCGACCGTGCTCTCCGCCGACGAGGGGCGGGTCGGCATCCTGGGCCGCGACCCGTCGAACGCGCGGCAGCGGGTCGAGATCCGCCGCCGCCTGGGGTACATGCCGCAGGAGCCAGGCTTCTACCGCAGCTTCACCGCGTTCGAGTTCGTCGACTACGTCGCCATCCTGAAGGAGATGACCAACCGGCGCGAGCGGCACGCGGAGGTTGCGCGCGTCCTCGACGTCGTCGGTCTCGCGAGCGTCGCAGGGCGGCGGATCAAGGCTCTCTCCGGTGGGATGCGCCGGCGCGTCGCGCTCGCCCAGGCGCTGCTGGGGAACCCGTCGCTCCTCATCCTGGACGAGCCCACCGCGGGGCTCGACCCCGAGCAGCGGCTCCGGTTCCGCGAGCTGGTCTCGGACCTCGCCGAGAGTCGGGCCGTCCTTCTCTCCACCCATCAGACCGAGGACGTCCGAGCGCTGTGCAGCCGCGTCGTCGTCTTGCGTCGCGGAGCGAGCGTCTTCGAGGGAGTGCCACGCGAGCTGGCGGAGCTCGCCCGAGGCAGGGTCTGGGTCGCCGATCAGCGGGCCGCCGGCGCGCGACTGTCGTGGCGGACAGGAGAAGGACGTCTCCGCAGCATCGGCGATCCGCCGCCGGGCGCCGAGCTCACCGAGCCGACGATCGAGGACGGATACATGCTCCTCGTCGGCCGGGACCTGCTCGAAGACGTCGCATGAGCAGCGCCACGGAGGCTCGTCGCATCGAGGTCGAGAGCCGGCCGGGCCCGCGATGGCGGGCGACCGTCGCGCTTGCCCACGTCGAGGGCCGCATCATCCTGCGCCGCCCGATCTTCCTGTTCGGCGTGCTGCTCTCCGTTGCCTTGATCGTCTTTGTGACCTGGTCCCGGGCTCCCGTGATGCATCGGGACGACTCCTGGATCACGATGGCCATCCTGCCGCTTGCCGTAGCCGCCTACCTCGCGTCCAACGTCGCTGCCACGCGTGCTCGGCGTACGGGCACCGAAGAGCTCTTGGATGCGCAACCGATGTCGGCGCTGTCGCGTACCTCCGCGCATCTGCTCGCGCTCGCCTATCCCGTCGCCGCGTCTGCCGTTCTCACCGCCGCCGAGGTCGGCTATCTGAAGCTGATCGGCGGGGTGTGGTCTCCGAGCGTGAACGAGCTTGCATCCGGCCCCATGATGGTCCTCTTCCTGGGGGCGTGCGGTGTGCTCATTGGAAGGGTCGTCCCCTCGATCATCGCGGGGAGCGTGGGGCTGATCGCCCTCGGGGGTATTCAGCTCTACCTGATGCAGCGGACGCAGCTGTACCAGGCGGGCGATGTCGGTTCCCCATTGCGGTGGGGCGCGTTCTGGATCAACTTCGACGAGGCGAACGCGCGAGAGCTCGTTTTTCGGCCGGCCGGCTGGCATCTCGTCTACCTCACGGGCCTCGCAGCGCTCGTTCTGGCGGCTGCGCGACTGCGTCACGGTCCCAGGTTCGGCCGAGTCGCCGCCGCCCTCGCGGCGATCGCGGTCGTCGCGACGGGCGTCTGGGGTCAGACACGCCCGCAAGGACGGGAACGGATCTTCGACGCCGAGCAGGTGGCCACCCGGGAGCCGCTGATCTGCGAGGCCCACGATGGCGTTCGCTACTGCGCGTACCGCGCCTACGCCCCGTGGATGGAGCGATGGCGCACCGTCGTCACGGGAGTTCTCCAAGACTTCGTCTCGACGCCGAGAGGCCTGACGATCTCCCAACGCTTCGGAAACATCTACGAAGAGTCCTTCCGCCAGCCGTCTGCCGATCCGGGGACCATCCACACGGGCACGCTGTGGGGCACGCGGTTCGAAGCCGGCATCTCCGAGATGTCGCTCGCCTCCCGAGTGGCGTCGTGGGCGGTCGGCCTGCCGTCGGCGGAGCAGACCTTCGTCGCCCGATGGAACGCCGACGAAGTCGAGGAATACGCCGCCCGGCTCGAGCGGAGAGAGCTCGAACCGAATGCGGAATTGCCGCGCGTCGGCGACATCAAATCGCAAGGTCCGTGCACCTCGATCGGGCAGGCGAGGACCGTGGTGGCGCTATGGCTCGCCGGCCGATCCACCACGGGCGCGGGCAACGCTCTGCGCTCCTGGCTCGACGACCAGCCCTACGGGATCCGCATGTATGAAGGGTGGGACACCGGGCCTGCCATCGACCTCGGAAGCCCCAACATCTACTTCAACGATTGGCCGTTCGCCAGGGAGTCGAACGTGGAATGGGGCACCGCCGAGGCCCATTACGCCGGGCAGCTTCTCGAACGCCCCGGCGAGGAGGTCGCAACGCTCGTTCGCCGCCACTGGGACGAGCTCGTCGATCCGCGGACGACGACAGAAGACGCCATCCGTCTCTTCGGCCTCGAGCCTCTCCCCACGCTGGAAGAACAGATCAGAGACCTCGGGCTCAGCGAGGCCGAGTTCATCGAACGCTACAAGGCCGGCCTAGGCCGCGCGGAGCCGGAAAAGGTGGAAGCGTCGCTCGAAGGGATCCTCGAAAGCGGTGGCCTAAACGCGCTATCTCTTGGCGTCCCATGTCCTTAGGCCGTCCGAAATATCCTGTCCCGAGATGGCGCTGGCTCGGGAGGCCTGAAGAGCCCCTAGCCGTGAGGACATGACAAACCGGTTAGCCTGTGTTGGATGTGACTTGCCGTCGAACTCGCGGCTGCAACGGGCCGCGTCGCCGCTTCGCGTCGATCGCGGCCGATGAGCCGCAGGGTCGTTCGTTAGCTCGACCGAGCGTGAGTGTCGGCATGGGGCGGTAGCCTCCCCTCATGTACTTCCGGATTGTTGGCGACATCTCAGATGTGGAGGTCATCGCTCGAGGCGTCTCCGTTCGTGTGCGTGCGCGACTGATCAGGCAATTCGGGCGCGGTAGATGGCGGAAGCTCAAGGGCAAGGCCTTGGTGGAACTGAGGGATGGGACGATCCGTCAGGCCGAAGTACACTGGTACGAGGCGCACGGCGTCGGGCGCCGGACGTTCAAGATCAAGCGATTGCTGGACTCATGAGCGCACTTCGGAAGACGGATTTCGTGGTTTGCCTTCGTAACGATGGTGCGGAGGATCTGGAGCCGCGCAAGCTCTATGCCGTTGTTCCCGATGCCGCAGCCTCGGCTCAGGGTTTCTTGAGGGTGGTAGACGAGTCCGGTGAGGACTATCTCTACCCGGCGGAGTTCTTCGCACCCGTCGAGGTCTCGGAGGAAGCAGCCCGCGAACTGGGTCCAGGAGCTCGCTCCGCGGGGCGTTGACATGCGAGCTAAGGATGAAAGTCAACTGATTGGACGCACTCACTCCCTCCTTGGTTGAATCCGTTCGGGGTGCGGGTGACCCCGAAGCGAAGCGCAGGTGTGGGACTGATGCCTGCCGCGCCGCTTGAGAGCGAGAGCTTTCATCAGATGCGCGTCCCGGTGGTGGCACCCGCGCCCTTGTTCTTGCCCGACGGTCTGGTCGCCTTCCAGTCCGCGACCAGGCGCGCGTATGAAGCCTCCGCTTGCGCCGCGATGGCGCGCTCTTGGCTTGCGACCTCGGCGTTGCGATAGCCCGTGCGTCGCACCCCTCGCGCCTGCGGCGCGCCACCAAGCAACTCGAGCTTGCGGATCTTGTGAGGCTCGGGCGTTGATAGGCGTAATCCTGCCTGCTTGGTGAGCAGATGCCAGCACAGCACTGCGAGTTTTCGTGCGACGGCGACCGCGGCGATGGTGCGCCCACGTCGCGCTCCAACGCGTGGGCGAAGGCGTGCAGTGGGTGCGGACCCGTCGAGCGCAGCGGATCACCCCATCTTCGATGATGGCGACCTCGCAGAAGTCGCGGTGGACGTCCAAGCCGATGGCGCGCACGTGCATCTCCTTTCATCCAAGACGCGGGAGAACAGGTGGGCGAACGACACCCAAGAATGCGTGCTCGCAGCACAACCGGGTCAGTCGCAGGGGCGGCCAACTAACTCGACGAGCTCTCAGCTCATAAGCTGCATCGGCCTGTCCGACCGCGTTCTCCCTCCAAAGCCCCGCTCCCGGTCCGGCGACGCTACCATTCACCGAGATGGATCGAAGCCTTGATGATTTTCATGAAGTTCGACTCGCGGCTGCAACGGACCGCGTCGGCACTTCGTTCTGATCGCGGCCGATGGGCCGCAGGGTCGCTAGGCGTCAAACCGAAGCGCACAGGGTGGCAGCGGTAACTTAGATGCCGTCACCAACCGTGAACCACGGAGGAAGGAGCGATCAGATGAATCCGAACCAGGCGCTATGGGAAAAGGGCGACTTCACGCGCATCGCGGAGACCATGCGCGAAAGCGGGGAGGCGCTCGTCGACAAGTTCGACATCACGGAAGGCCTCAAGGTGCTCGACCTCGGATGCGGTGACGGAACCACCGCCATCCCTGCGGCGAAACGCGGCGCCGACGTACTGGGCGTTGACATCGCCAGCAACCTCGTCGCCGCAGGCAACAAGCGTGCGGCGGAGCTGGGACTCGCCAACTGCAGGTTTCAGGAGGGCGATGCCTCCGACCTGCAGGGAGTGCAGGATCGGAGCTTCGACCTGGTCGTAAGCATCTTCGGCGCGATGTTCGCGCCCAAGCCGTTCGATGTGGCGAGCGAGATGGTCCGCGTCACCCGGGCCGGCGGACGCATCATCATGGGCAACTGGATCCCCAACGATCCGACGCTGGTCGCGCAGATCTTGAAGATCAGCTCGGCGTTCACGCCGCCACCGCCGGAAGGCTTCGTCAGCCCGATGACCTGGGGCGTCGAGAGCAGCGTGACCGAGCGCCTTGTCGCTGCCGGAGTTCCGGCCGAGAAAGTATCTTTCGCGCGTGACACTTTTATCTTCAACTGTTCCGGCACACCGGCGGAGTTCGTCGGTCTGTTCAAGCAATACTACGGGCCGACCATGAATGCTTTCGAAGCCGCAGACAAGAGCGGGCGCGCTGCGGATCTGCAGAGGCAACTGGAGGACCTGTTCGAAACACAGAACAAGAGCTCGCGCAAGGACATGACCTCCATTCCCGCGACGTTCTTGCGCGTGACCGTTGCGCTTTGACGGTGGAGGCGCGAATCAGGCCCCCGTTATGCGCCGCTAGGTAGGCCCGTGGAGTTCAACGCCGAGTTCGCCTCTGGGGCGTCGGCGCGTCGGTGCTTCTGATGCTCCCGGTGTTATGCGAGTGCGCACAGGCGCGCCTCGCACACCGCGGCGCGTCAGCGATTCCTAAGCACTGAAGCGGGCCAACCTTGCTAGTCCTACCCGTCGGCGGTACGTTCTCGAAATGCGACCACTCCGGTAGTCCATCAACGTCACATTGGACGGGTGCTGCGATCATCGTGCAAGCCCGGTGGTGACTCCGGTTGATCGAGCCATTAGTTCGGACGAGTTAACTCGCGGCTGCTAACGGACATCGGCCGCGCAAGTGCGGCTCGGCGCCGATGAGCCGCAGGGTCGTTAAGCCCCTGGCATTCGGTCTTGACCACTATACGCCAATGGCGTATAGTAACTTGTGGTTGTCGTTGAAACCTCCATCTTCACAAGGCTCATCTGCTCTCTTCTTCCTGATGAGGAGATCCGGCGGCTCCAACTAGCGCTGGTCCTTCGGCCGGATCAGGGAGCGGTGATCCGAGGGGCTGGTGGACTACGGAAGGTGCGTTGGAATCAGCCCGGCCGGGGAAAGCGTGGGAGCCTTCGCGTTCTGTACTACTGGGATCGAGCCGCAGATCGGTTGTACATGATCTACCTGTTCGAGAAGACGCGACAGGATGACCTCACAGCAGCGCAGATCAAGACGTTGGGGCGTGTTGTCCGGGAGGAACTGAAGTGAAGGCGAACGAATTCGAGGAACTGATCGCGAGCGTCCGGGAGGCTGGAAAGATTCGGCGCGGCGTGAAGGCTCCGTCGCGGCGGTTCGAGTTTCGACCCGCTCAAGTGCGGAAGATCCGGACTCGACTCGGGTTATCCCAGCCCGAGTTCGCCTTCATGATCGGCGTGAGCGTCGCGACGCTCCAGAACTGGGAACAGGGCCGCCGGCGTCCCGAAGGCCCTGCCCGGGCTCTGCTCCGCGTCGCCGCCACACATCCCGATGCAGTCAGAGAATCCTTGACGGTCTAATGATGGCGCAACGCGGCATAACGCGCGGCTGGAACGGACCGCGTCCCCGCTTCGCGGTTATCGCGGCCGATGAGCCGCAGGGTCGTTAGATGGCCTCGGCGCCGCAGTATCATTCGCCGGCGTCGTGAGTATCCTCCGCTCTACGAGAGCGGAGGTGGTTCGCGAGGTTCGCAATCGCCTGAGCGACGTCCGTCCCCCTATGGGCTCCGCCGCGGCGGGCCCGCTCCCAGATTTCGTGATCGTGGGTGCGTCGAAGGCGGGGACAACCTCGCTCGCCGGGAACCTAAAGCAGCATCCCAGGATCTTCATGCCTCGGCGCGAGGTGCGGTTCTTCAACGAGCACTGGCACGAGGGCTTGGACTGGTACCGCGCGCACTTCCGGGACGGGGCCGGGAAGATTTGCGGCGAGAAGACCCCGGAGTACATGCGCACGAACCGCTTCATGCGCCGACTCCATCGGGTCCTTCCGAACGCCAAGATCATCGTGCTCCTCCGCGAGCCGGTAGCGCGGCTGCTGTCGGAGATCAACCACCGGATGCGGAGCGGCACCCTCCCGGTCGCCGACCGGATAGACGAGGACTACGTGCGCAAGCACATCCTCGGCGACCCACTTCGCGGCCGCCGCATGCTCGACCGCGGCTTCTACGCCAAGCACCTCCGCGAGAACATCCGACCGTACTTCCCACGCGACCGGGTGCTGATCAGCGTGACCGACGCGAGCGCTGCCACGATCGACCGCGGGAGCTTGCGCGAGAGCCGGCTCGAAGGTCAGCTGACCGGCGAGGACGCCACTGAACACACGACCCGTGCGCTCGACGAGATCTGTCGGTTCCTCGGCATCCAGGCGTTCGACGGACCGCTTACGTACTCTGGCGTTCGCGTGCATGCGGAGGAGACGGCAGGAGCTCGGAAGCTTCTCTACAACCGCTACGCCGAGCACAACCAGCGGCTCTTCGAGCTGCTCGGCTACGAGATCCCGACCTGGCGCCAAGAGATCGCGATCGGAGACTAGATCGGGGCGTTTGCCGGCGACCCGAAAAAGATCGGTGCGGTCTGTCGATTTCGCGGCGACCCGTTCGTCGTAGGGGTAGAAGGCAGGTCGGAAGGTCCGGAACCGAGCTCTGGACCAGGGCAAACAAGGAGGGGACCGCGATGCGATTCATGGTCATGGTCAAGGCAGAAAAGGACTCCGAGGCCGGCGTTCTCCCCAGCGAGGAGCTCCTTGCCGCGATGGGCAAATACAACGAAGAGCTGGCCAAGGCCGGCGTGATGCTCGCGGGCGAAGGACTCCAGCCGAGCTCCAAAGGCGCCCGCGTCAGGTTCTCCGGCGACAAGCGCACCGTGATCGACGGGCCCTTCTCCGAGACGAAGGAACTGGTTGCCGGCTTCTGGATCTTCGAGGTGAAGTCGAAGGAAGAGGCGATCGAATGGGTGAAGCGCGCCCCCAACCCCATGCCCGGTGAGTCTGAGATCGAGATCCGCCAGGTATTCGAGGCGGACGACTTCGGCGAGGTACTCACGCCCGAACTTCGGGAACAAGAGGAGCGCGTACGGAAGTTGACGGAGAGCACACAGCGCTGAAGCGGCCAACTCGAACCCAAGGGAGAAGACGATGCGATTCCTGATGATGGTCAAGGCGACGGAGGACTCCGAGGCGGGGGTCCTGGGGAAGCCGGAAGAGTACGCGGCGATGGGTGAGCTCATGGAGGATATGGCCAAGGCGGGCCACCTGATCCTTGCGGACGGGCTCAAGCCGAGCTCTGAAGGCAAGCGCCTGAAGATCTCCGGCGGGAAGATCGTCAAGGTGATCGACGGCCCGTTCACCGAGACGAAGGAACTGATCGCCGGGTATGTCCTCGCCGACTTCCCGTCCTGGGAGGTGTGCCTGAAGTGGAGCGAGCGCTTCGCCGCAGCGATCGGCGAGGGTGAGTCCGAGATCCGCCCGCTGTTCGAAGCGAACGACTTCCCCGAGGACGTGTTCCCGGCCGAGGCGGCCGCGCGCGAGCAGGCCCTTCGCGACGAGCTGCAGAGCAAAGTCACACAGCGGTAGCCACAAACGCGCCGGCTTTGCTCCGGCTGATCGGAGATGGTGTGATCGGGAGCCGTGACGGCTCCCGATCCACGTCGTGCCATCGATGCGGTCTGGCGGATCGAGTCCGCCAAGCTCATCGCCGGCCTCGCACGCATGGTCCGCGACGTCGGCGTCGCCGAGGATCTCGCGCAGGACGCGCTCGTCGCGGCGCTCGAGCGCTGGCCGGAGTCGGGGATCCCGGACAACCCTGGAGCATGGCTCATGGCCACCGCGAAGCACCGTGCGATCGACCTGTTCCGCCGCAACGAGCGCCTCGAACGGAAACGCGAGGAGCTCGGTAACGAGATCGCTATCCGGCAGGAGACGGGCGAGGCGGACCTCGACGCCGCGATCGACGACGACATCGGTGACGACCTCCTCCGGCTGGTGTTCACCGCATGCCATCCGGTGCTCTCCACGGAAGCGCGTGTCGCGCTCACGCTCCGGTTGCTCGGCGGTCTGACGACCGAGGAGATCGCGCGGGCGTTCCTGGTTCCTGAGCCGACGGTCGCGCAGCGGATCGTTCGCGCCAAGCGGACCCTCGCCGACGAGCACGTCCCGTTCGAGGTCCCGAGCGGCGACGAGCTAGCACCCCGCCTTTCGTCGGTGCTCGAGGTTGTCTACCTCATCTTCAACGAGGGCTACTCGGCGACCGCAGGCGAGGACTGGGTGCGGCCGGCGCTCTGCGAGGACGCTCTTCGTCTCGGCCGGATCCTGGCCGGGCTGGCATCGAAGGAACCGGAGGTGCACGGCCTCGTCGCCCTGATGGAGATCCAAGCGTCGCGTTTGCGGGCGCGCACCGGGCCGGCGGGAGAGCCGATCTTATTGCTCGATCAAGACCGTGCGCGCTGGGATCAGCTCCTCATCCGTCGCGGTCTCGCGGCGCTCGACCGCGCCGAGGAACTCGGCGGCGCGAGCGGTCCGTACGCGCTGCAGGCGGCGATCGCGGCGTGTCACGCGAGAGCGCGCACTCCCGAGGAGACGGACTGGCCCCGGATAGCGGCGCTCTACGCAGCGCTTGCTCAGATCACGCCGTCGCCGGTCGTCGAGCTGAATCGCGCGGTGGCGGTTGGGATGGCGTTCGGTCCTGCGGCGGGCCTCGAGGTCGTGGACGCGCTGACCGAGGAGCCGGCTCTGAAGGGCTACCACCTCTTGCCGAGCGTTCGCGGTGACCTCCTGGCCAAGCTCGGCCGTTTCGACGAAGCTCGCGCGGAGTTCGAGCGCGCCGCGTCGCTCACCCTCAACGTCCGCGAGCGCGCGCTGCTGCTGGGGCGCGCGGCCGCCTGCTAGGCGGGGGGAGCGATCGCGACGAAGGTCGCTCTGGACTCACCGGTATAACTGTGGTTATACTTTCCCGATGAAGACGGCGATCTCGCTCGGCGACGAGCTCTTCGACGCGGCCGAGCGTTTGGCTCGACGCCTGGGTGTCTCGCGGAGCGAGCTCTACGCCCGTGCACTCGGGCGGTTCGTGGACGACCATCGAGACGATGGTGTGACCGCGGCGCTCGACGCGCTGTACTCGGAAACGGCGTCCGAGCTGGAGCCTGGCGACGCGCAGCTCCAGAGTGCTTCGGTGGAGCCCGGGGAGTGGTGATCCGCCGCGGCGAGATCTGGTGGGCGACGCTCCCAGACCCTCGCGCCTCCGAGCCCGGGTACTCGAGGCCGGTGCTCGTCGTCCAATCCGATGCATTCAATCGCAGTCGCATCCAGACGATCCTGGCGGTCATCGTGACTTCCTCAACGCGACTCGCGGAAGCTCCCGGAAACGTGCTGCTCAGCCGACGCGAGAGTGGTCTGCCGAAGACTTCTGTCGCGAACGTTTCCCAAGTGATCACGATCGACAAGAGATTCCTCACGAGGAAGGTGCGGTCGATTCCGAAGCGGGTCGTTGACCAAGTGGACGCAGGGCTTCGGCTCGCGCTCGCGTTGTAGGGGCGGCTGTTGAAGGAGCCCCTGGTGCATCTGCTTCCCCCGTGCGACGAGTACTTCATCGCCTACAAGGACCGCAGCGCGCTCAGTGCCGAGGTGGAGCGCTCCGCGCGCTTCTTGGGATTGCCGCTTCGGTCTATGCTTTCGTTCTGATGACGACGGCCCGGCTCGAGGCGTTCAGCGATGCGGTCATCGCGATCATCATGACGATCATGGTGCTGGAGCTCACCCCGCCGATGGATGAGGCGGGATGGAATGCGCTGACAGAGATGCGCTCTGAGTTCCTCACGTTCGCGCTGAGCTTCGTGTTCCTCGGCATCTACTGGAGCAACCATCATCATCTGATCCAAGCGACGAAGCGCGTGAACGGAAGGATCTTGTGGGCGAACATCCACTTGCTTTTCTGGCTCTCGCTGACACCGTTCGTCACCGGCTGGATGGGGAACGAGTTCGCATCGGCGCCGGTGGCTGCCTACGGGATCGTCCTGCTCCTGTCCGCGATCGCGTACTACATCCTTCAGGGTCAGATCCTCTCCGCGCACGGCCCGGACTCGGCCCTCAAGGCGGCGCTGGGAAAAGACCGCAAGGGGAAGGCCTCTCCGCTGCTCTATTCCGTCGCGATCGCGTTCGCGTTCGTGAGCCGCTGGGTGTCGGTGGGCCTCTACGTGTTCGTCGCCCTGATGTGGCTCGTCCCCGATCGTCGTATCGAGTCGCTTTACGACGATGCGGAAAGAGAAGATTCCGAACGCTAGCTCTTCCCCGCGAGGATCTCGATGTGTCGGGCGCCAACCTTCCCCCCGGCAGCCCGCCGAAAGCCTGCTCTTCTCCATGAAGACCCTCAGCGAACGGCCGCGGCGAGCTTCGACAGCGAGATCGAGCGACGGAACGCGCGCACCAGATCCGCGTCGAGCCCGTTCGTGAGGTAGGCGAAGCTCAGTCCAGACTCGGGGTCGGCCCACGCCACCTGCCCGCCGAGCCCCGGGCTCGCGAACGCCCGAGGCGAGACGCCGGGCCCGAACCCACGCAGCGACTCGAACCCGTCGCCGCCGGCCAGGACGACGCCTCGGGTCCGGTTCGCCGCGACCCGCGTGTACGGGTCGGGCATCGCGTTGCGAACGACGCCGGTGCCGTCGGCGAGTACCTCGGGGTTCCACTGCTCACCCGGGTTGTGGAGCAACGTTTGGAAGAACAGAGCGACATCCGCGGCGGTCCCGGTCGCTCCGGCTCCCGGGACCCCGGCGGCACGTACGGCCGGCTCGTTGTAGCGGAGCAAGAGATCGCCGCTGATCTCTGGGATCACGAGCGTGTCGCCGTCACCACGCTCCACGGTCCCGATGTCCGCCGGATCCCCGCCGATCTCCAGGTCCAATGCATCGCCGGAGCCCAGCGTCAATGCGCCGTCGGCCGTCGCGGTCACGAACGTTCGGAAGTCTTGACCCGAGACGCATTCGATCAGCTCGGCGAGAACCCAGTGCGCGGCGGTGGGGTGATACTCGGTGCTGGTCCCCGGCTCCCGGTCGAGCCGCCAGGTCGCGAACCGCGCGAGGCGACCCTCGCGCACCGCACCCTCCTCGGGCCGCATCGGGGCCCGAGGGAACCCGGCCGTGTGGAGCAGCAGGTGATCCACGATGACCGAGCGTTTGCCGTTCGCGTCGAACTCGGGGACCAGGTCCGCGACGCGCTCCTCGTAGCGTAGCTTCCCGTCGCCCACGAGCCGCCATACCGCGGCGGCGACGAGCGCTTTGGTCACCGAGAAGATCGTGTACCGGCTCGCGGCGCTCGCTTCGCCGATGGTCTCGAACGCGATGAGCTCGCCGCCGCGCGCGAGCGCGAGTTGGCACGACGGAACCAGACCCTCGTCAACGTCCCGGCGCGCGCGCGAGATCAAGCTTTCGACGCTCAACGCCCGGGCCTTTCCACGGCGCCCGGCATTGTGTGACACTGACGCTCGTGGAGCGCATGACGGGTCTGGACGCGGGCTTCCTCTACATGGAGACGCCCACGCTCCACATGCACACGCTCAAGATCGGCGTCATCGATCCGGTCAACGTCCCCGGCGGTTACTCGTTCGAGCGCTTCCGCGAGGAGCTCGCCAAGCGTCTTCACCTGCTTCCACCGTTCCGCCGGCGGATCGTGGATCTTCCCCGGGGCATCCACCACCCGGTGTGGATCGAGGATCCCAACTTCTCGCTCGACAAGCATCTCAAGCGCACGACGGTTCCGGCCCCCGGCGGCGCGCGGGAGATGGATGCGATCATCGGGAAGATCGCGAGCTCGCAACTCGACCGCGACAAGCCGCTCTGGGAGCTGTGGGCGCTCGAGGGACTGGAGGACGGCCACGTCGCGTTCGTCGCGAAGATCCACCACGCGGCCGCCGACGGCGTTGCCGCGGCCGCCCTTCTCGCGAACGTGCTCAGCGTCGACCCTGAGCCGGCCGACCCGGAGCCTCCAGCCGAGCCGTGGAGCGGCGAGCCGATCCCCGACGCGCGAGCGCTTGCGCGCTCCGGCCGGAGCGACAAGCGAGCGGCGTTGCGACTGGTTCCTGCCCTGTATAAGCGCACTCGCGCCGGCGCGAAGGCCCTCGCGCGTCACCGCGAGCAGACCACGATCCGGCCGCCCCGCCCGATCCGCGACGCGCCGAGAACCTCGTTCAACGGGCCACTCTCTGCGAGCCGCGCCTTCGCGACGACCTCGCTCGCTCTCGACGACTTCAAGCGGGTCAAGACCGCGTTCGACGTCACGCTCAACGACGTCGTCCTCGACGTCGTCGGCAGCTCGGTGCGGCGCTACCTCGCGGAGCGCGGCGAGAGGCTCGACCGGCCCTTGATCGCCGGCGTTCCGGTCGCCACCGACAAGCCCGACGACGTGGCGCGGCTGGGTGGAAACAAGGTCTCGAACATGTTCACCTCGCTGTGTACCGACATCGCCGACCCCGTCGAACGCTTGCGCGCGATCCACGAGATCACGAAGGAAGCGAAGATCGTGCAGAACATCCTGGGTGCCGACACGATGGCGAGCTGGCTCGAGTATGCGCCGCCTCGGCCGTTCAACTGGTTCATGCGTACCTACTCGCGCCGCGGGCTGGCGGCGAAGCATCGGCCGCCGATCAACCTGGTCGTCTCGAACGTGCCCGGGCCGCGCGCCCCTCTGTACATCGCCGGGGCGAAGCTCGCGGCGCTCTACTCGGTCGGTCCGATCCTCGAGGGCATAGGCTTGAACGTCACCGTGTGGAGCTACATCGACCAGATGAACTTCGCAGCGATCTCGTGCACGTCGCTGCTCCCCGATGTTCACCGGATCACCGACGGCCTGCATGGATCCCTCGATGAGCTGCTGAAGGCCGCCGACCGCGCCTGAGCCGTCCCACGAAGGTGACAGACATGACAGACATGTCTGTCATGACAGTCACCATTGGGACGACGCTCACCCCGAGGGCTCAGGTTCCGGCAGGACGAGCCCGCCGTTCGGGTCGAACCACGAGCCCGGCATCCACGCGACCTCCCAGATGTTGCCCTCGGGGTCGGCGAAGTAACCCGAACGGCCGCCCCATTCGGCGGTCGTCCCCTCCTTCAGGATCATCGCGCCGGCGTCCCGGGCGTTGTCGAGCGTCTCGTCGACCCGCTCGGCCGACTCCACGTTGATCGCCAGCGTCACGCCGCGAAATGCCGGGCGCTCCGTCGAGACCTCGAGCTTCGCGTCGGTGATCAGCTCCTCGATCGGGAAGAGCCCGAGGATCGCTCCACCGGTCTCGAACGCCGCGAAGCCATCGGTCGAGATCGCCTCACGCCAGCCCAGCCCCGCGTAGAAGGCGCGCAGCGCGGCCAGGTCGTGCGCGCCGATCGTGACGAACGAGACGCGCGCGGGAACGGCCGGCATCGCGCTAGAGGCGTTCGATGATCGTGGCGTTCGCCTGGCCGCCGCCCTCGCACATCGTCTGGAGCCCGTAGCGGCCGCCCGACCGCTCGAGCTCGTGCAGCAGCGTCGTCATCAGTCGCGTCCCGGTCGCGCCGATCGGGTGACCCAGCGCGATCGCGCCGCCGTTCACGTTGACGCGACCCAGGTCGGCCCCCGTCTCCTTCTGCCACGCGAGCACGACCGGCGCGAACGCCTCGTTGATCTCGACCAGGTCGATGTCGTCGAGCGACATGCCGGTCTTCTCGAGCGCGTGGAACGTCGCGTTGATCGGCGCGGTGAGCATGTAGATCGGATCGGCGCCGCGGACGCCGAGGAAGTGGACGCGCGCGCGCGGCGTCCAGCCGTTCCGCTTGACCGCCGCCTCGTTCGCGATGAGGACCGCCGACGCCGCGTCGTTGGTCGGCGACGAGACCGCCGCGGTCAGCGTCTTCGCGCCGGGCAGTAGATCCAGCGAAGCCATCTTCTCGAGCGAGGTGTCGCGCGGGCCCTCGTCCACCGTGAACTCGCCGAACGGCACGATCTCGCGGTCGAACCGTCCTTCGGCCTGCGCGCGGCGAGCCCGGGTGTGCGACTCGAGCGCGAACTCTTCCATGTCCCGGCGGCTGATGTTCCACTTCTCCGCGATCTTCTCGGCGGCGTAGAACTGGCTGACGGGTTCGGTGTTGTAGCGCTTCACCCATCCCTCGGACCCGTGGAAGGTGTGTGGGAGCTCCATGTCCTTGCCGACGCGTCCGGCCGAGCCGATCGGGATCAGCGACATGTTCTGGACACCGCCGGCGATCACGACGTCCATCGTCCCGCTCATCACGGCCTGTGCCGCGAAGTGAACCGCCTGCTGCGAGGAGCCGCATTGGCGGTCGATCGTGACGCCGGGCACGTCCTCGGGGAACCCGGCCGCGAGCCAAGAGGTGCGCGCGATGTCGCCGGCCTGCGGGCCGACCTGGTCGATGCAGCCGAAGATGACGTCGTCGACCGTGTTCGGGTCCACGCCGCTGCGCTCGACGATCGCTTTCAGGATGTGTGCGCCCAGGTCGGCGGGGTGCACCTTCGAGAGCGCGCCGCCGCGCTTGCCGACCGCCGTACGCGCCGCGTCGATGATGTATGCCTCAGCCATCGCTCACCTCACACAGATCACGGAGGAGCCGTGTCCGAACAGCCCCTGGTTGATGGTCAGTCCCACGTTTGCATTCGCCACCTGTCTGCCCTCGGCCTGCCCGCGAAGCTGCCAGGTCACCTCGCACACCTGCGCGATCGCCTGTGCGGGAACCGCCTCGCCGAAGCATGCCAGACCGCCGCTCGGGTTCACCGGCACGCGCCCGCCGAGCGTCGTGTCGCCGTCGTGCAGCAGCCGCGCAGCCTCGCCCTCCTTGCACAGGCCGATGTTCTCGTACCAATCAAGTTCCAACGCCGTGGATAGGTCATAAACTTCCGCGAGCGAGAGATCCTCGGGCCCGATACCCGCTTCTTCCAGCGCCGCGTGGGCGATCGCGTCGCGGAACAGGCGTTCGGGAGGCGCGACGGCGGCCGCCGAGTCGGTCGATAGATACGGCATCTCGATGGCCGTCTGCGGGTAGGTCGGCGTGACCGTCGACACGGCCGCGACCTTGACCGGGTCTGGGACCCCGTGCCGCTTCGCGTACTCGAGCGATGTGAGGACCACGGCCGCGGCGCCGTCGGAGGTCGTGCAGATCTGAAGCAGCCGCAGCGGGTCGGAGACCATCGCGCTCGCGAGCACCTCGTCCGCAGAGACCTCCTTGCGGTAGCGGGCGTTCGGGTTGTTCAACCCATGCCGCGCGTTCTTGACCTTCACTTGCGCCCAGTCGGCCTCGGTCTCGCCGTATAGCTCCATGCGCCGGCGCGCGTACAGCGCGAAGTACGTCGGGTTGGTGGCCCCGACGAGACGGAACCGCAGCCAGTCGAGATCCGTCCGCCGCTCGCCGCCCGACGGCGCGAGGAAGCCTCGGGGCGTGGTGTCCGATCCGACCACCAATGCGACGTCGCACAGCCCCGCAAGGATCCGCGCTCGCGCGACGTCGATCGCCTGCGCGCCCGATGCGCACGCGGCGTAGCAGGTCGCGACCTGCGCGCCCGACCAGCCGAGCGCCTGCGCGAAGGTCGCCCCGGCGACGTAGCCGGGGTAGCCGTTGCGCACCGTCTCGCCGCCCGCGATGAACTGGACGTCGGTCCACTCGATGCCCGCGTCTGCCAGCGCCGCGCGCGCCGCGACGACGCCGTACGAGACGAAGTTGTTCCCCCACTTGCCCCAGGGGTGCATCCCAACGCCGGCGACCGCGACGCGACCCGCGCTCAAGCTCCCACCGGCTTCCATTTCCAGACGAGCTCGTCGGCGCCCGGGATGATCGGCTCGACGACGATCTCCATCTCGGAGCCGATCTGGAGCTCATCCAAGGCGACGCCGTCGGCCACGCGACCGAGCACAACTATCCGCTCCTCGGGCAGCTCGACCGCGGCGACCGCGTACGGCTCGAACGGCTCGGGGGATAGCGCCGGCGGGGGAGCGGCGTAGTGGTTGACCGAGAACGACCAGACCCGGCCTCGACGCGACAGCGCCACGCGCTCGAGGTCCGAGGACCCGCACCGCGGGTTCGGGCAGGAGAAGATCTCGGGCGGGAACGCGTACGTCCCGCAGGCCGGACAGCGGACGCCGATCAGGTGCGGATCGGCGCCGGTGGTGAACCAGCCGTCGACGGCAGGAGCCGGGGTGATGGAAGGGGCTTCGGGCACGTCGTCATTCTTTCTGACGACCCGTCAGATTTCAACCGATCGCGCTGGTTGCTGCTCTGGACTCCATGATCCAGGGCCATAGGCTCGCCTACCAGGAAGGGCGATGTGTATCGAGGTGTATCATGCAGATCATGGGGCGAACGAACATCGTGATCGACGATGAGCTGGTGGCCAAGGTCATGAAGCTCTACGACCTGCCGACCAAGCGGGCGGCCGTTCAGTTCGCGCTGGAATCGCTCGTCGGGAAACGCCGGTACCGACCGCGCGACATGCTCGACTTGCAAGGGATGGGCTGGCCGGGGGACCTGGACGAGATCCGCGGCCGAGCACACCCTAAGAAGTGATCGTCGCCGACAGCTCCGCGTGGATCGAACATCTTCGCGGCACGGATCACCCGGCTGGGCGTGCACTCGAGCGCTTGTTTGCGCGCGACGTGCAGGTGGCGGTCACCGAGATCGTCGTGATGGAGCTTCTCGCAGGCGCGGAACCGGGACCTCCTCGGGGCGTGCTCCGCGAGCGGCTCGTCAACCTCCCCATGCTCACGCTTGCGGGCCTCGCCGACTTCGAAGCCGCGGCATACATCTTCCAGTCGTGCCGCCGGGCAGGGGAGACGTTGCGGGGGATGACCGACTGTCTCGTCGCCGTCCCAGCGATCCGCGCCGGAGCGGAGATCCTCCACAACGACCGCGACTTCGACATGATCGCGCGGCATTCGCCGCTCAAGATCCATCATCCGCACTAAGCGGCGGGGACCGGTGGTCAGCGCATCAAGCCTTTGCCCGTGATCAGCGGCAGATCGAGGGCGCTCAGGACGCCCGGCGGCGCGTTCACGACGGCCGGGATCGAGTTCAGCAGCCGCGTGGCCGTCACGATCAATCCGCCCGAGTTCTCGTCGCCGCCGTCGCCTTCCATCTCGAGGGTCAGCGTGATCGTCGGCGACCCCTCGAGGCGCACCTTGTAGCCGCCTTTGCCCGGCGGCGGCGGCCAGTGCGGCGCGATGTCCTCGCGCAGGCGGGTGATGTGCTCGACGACGATGCGCACCTCGCCGCCGACGATGCCTTGGATCTCGAACCGCAATCCCGCCATCGTGCCCTTCTCGACGGTTCCCGAGGGGACCTCGAACGTCTCGGGCGCGGGGACCTTCTCGACGACGACCTCGCGGATCTCGTCGAGCTCGACGCCGAGTCCGGCGGCGATGACGTTGACGATGCAGCCCCACGCGAGCGACAGCACGCCAGGCAGGAGAAGGATGGGCGTGTGATCGAGCGGCTTCGCGAAGCCCATAGTGTGGAAGAGCACCTCGGGCTGGTCGTAGGTCGCGTAGTTGAGGATCTCCTGCACGCGCACCGAGTCGATCCGCTCGGCGAGCCCCGTGATCACGAGCGGCAGCAGGTCGTTCGCGACGCCGGGGTCGATGCCCGACGTGAAGCACGACACGTTGTTCCGCAGGCACGCCTCCTGGATCGGGTCGCGCATCTGCTCGGGCGCGCTCGGCGGGTAGACCATCGGGACCAAAGCCGTTCCGACGACGTTCTTGCCGGAATCGAGGATGCGGACGGTGTCCTCGACCGCCTCGTGCGGACGGAGGTCGCCGGTCGCGTTGTAGACGACGACGTCGGCGTCGAGCGCGAGGAGCGCCTCGGCGTCGTTGGTCGCGATGACGCCGACGGGCCCAACGCCGGCCAGCTCGCCGGCATCCATGCCGGCCTTCTTCTCGGAGTGCACCCAGAGCCCGACGAGATCGAGCTCTGGATGGTTGATGATCCCGCGAAGCGCGTAACGGCCGACGTTCCCCGTGCTCCATTGGATGACGCGATACGTCATGACAGCCTCCCCGGTCGAGCGCCCGGAGATGCTAGCGCGGGGTAACGCTGTGGCGTCGTCCTAGCTGGCGAACTCGAAGGCCGCGTGCTCGCCGTAGATCGCGTCGTACGAGATGCCCCCGGCCGTGACCGAGCCGGATCCCTTGCCGATCTCGTACTCGGGCGCGAATCCGAACATCGCGTTCTTGATGGTCGTCGGGTTCCCGTCCGCACCGAGGACGGGCGTGAAGCCCAATGAGCTCGAACCGATCGAGCCCTTCGCTTCTTTACCGCCGGTGAACGAGACTGGGGCGCGTTCTGTCGGTTTGAAGGTGCCGATCAGCGGCGCGAAGTCTGCGAACGGTCCGCCGTCCTTGCCCTGGATGATGTCTTCGACCGCTTTCACTTGCTCGTCGGAGACGCTCGGGTCGAGAACGAGCACCATGGTCCAATTTCCCCCCGTTACGTTGCCGGGGATGTGGTACACCCAGCCGATGTCGACGCCGGCGAGGTCGACGCCATCCTTGGTCCCCTCGGCGACATGGAGCACCTGCCCGCCGTGGCATTGGCCGTCCTTCGACGTAGGTGTTCCGTCGACACCGCAGGGACAGATCAGATTGCAGTTGCAGGTGACGACGTACTCGCCCTTGATGGTGTAGGCCATGATCTGCGCCTCCCTCGGTCGCCCGTGCCCTTCCAACCATACGACCGAGTAGAGGCGCCGGTCGAGCGGACGCCCGAAGGTATCTGACGACCCGTCAGATACACTCTAGCCTCCCGTGGACCTTTCCTTCACCCCGGCCCAGGACGCCTTCCGCTCGGAGGCGCGCGCCTGGCTTTCTGCGAACGTCCCGCGCGAGCCACTGCCGTCGTTCGACACCGCCGAAGGCTTCGAAGCGCACCGCGAGTGGGAGCGACGCCTCGCCGACGCCGGTTGGGCGGTCGTCAACTGGCCCGAGGAGTACGGCGGTCGCGGCGCCGGGCTCATCGAATGGCTGATCTTCGAGGAGGAGTACTGGGGCTCCGGCGCGCCGGGCCGCGTGAATCAGAACGGGATCTTCTTGCTCGGGCCGGTGCTGCTCGAGTTTGGGACGCCCGAGCAGAAGGCGCGGTACCTGCCGAAGATCGCGCGGTCCGACGAGGTCTGGTGCCAAGGCTGGTCGGAGCCGAACTCGGGGAGCGACCTGGCGTCGCTGACCTCGCGCGCGACGCTCGACGGGGACGAGTGGGTTCTGAGCGGGCAGAAGACGTGGTGCTCGCGCGGAGCGTTCGCCGACTGGATGTTCGGCATCTTCCGGACCGAGCCCGGCTCGGAACGGCATCGCGGGCTGTCCTACCTCCTCGTGCCGCTCGACGCGCCCGGCGTCACGGTCCGTCCGATCGCGCAGCTCGACGGCGAGGCGGGCTTCGCGGAAGTCTTCCTCGACGACGTGCAGGTTCCGGTTGCCAACACGCTCGGCGGGCGCGGCGAGGGCTGGAAGATCGCGATGTCGACGACCGGGTTCGAGCGCGGCGTGGTGCTCCGCTCGCCGGGCCGTTTCATGGCGACCGCCGCCCGGCTCGTGAAGCTGTATAGGTCCCGCGCGGCTGCGCTCCCGGCGTCCCTACGCGACGAGGTTTCCCGCGCGGTCACCGACACCGAGGCGTACCGGCTGCACACCTACTGGACCGTCTCGCATTTCCTGGCCGGCGGCGAGGTCGGCGCCGAGACGAGCCTGAACAAGATCTTCTGGTCCGAGATGGATCAGCGCATGCATCGAACCGCGTTGTCCGTGCTCGGCGAGGAAGCCGAGTTGGCCGGGCCGTGGACCGACGGGTTCCTGTTCTCGCTCGCCGGGCCGATCTACGCCGGCACGAACGAGATCCAGCGCAACATCGTCGCCGAGCGCGTGCTCGGCCTCCCCCGAGGCTGAGGGCGATGCGCTTCACGTTCACCGACGAGCAGCGCGCGTTCCAGCGCGCCGTTCGCGACTTCCTGGCGAAGGAGTGTCCGCCCGAGCACGTGCGCGCGATGACGACGGATCCGACCGGCCGCTCGCCGAAGCTGTGGAAGGGCCTCGCCGGGCTCGGCGTTGTCGGGCTCACCGTGCCCGAGGAATTCGGCGGCCTCGGCGGAGAGGAGATCGACCTCGTGCTCCTGCTGGAAGAGGCGGGGCGTGCCGCGCTGCCCGAACCGCTGCTCGAGACGGCCGCCGTCGGCGTTCCGATGCTGCGCGCGATCGGGGGCGATCTCGCCCGGGAGTGGCTGCCGCGGGTGGCGGCGGGCGACGCGATCCTGACCGTCGCGATGAGCGGCGTGACGCTGGCCGACGCGCATGTCGCGGACCTGATCCTGACCCCGAACGGCCCGGTCCTGCCGAGCGATCTGCACCTCGAGCGGCTCCCGTCGATCGACGCCACCCGGCGCCTGTTCGCATTCGACGGCGCCGGGATCGACGACGCGGCGTTCGACCGGGGAGCCCTCGCGGCTGCGGCCGTCCTGTGCGGGATCGCCGCCCGCGTCATCGAGTTGGGTGCGACGTACGCGAAGGAGCGTCACCAGTTCGGCAAGCCGATCGGCTCGTTCCAGGCGGTCAAGCACCTGCTCGCCGACGCGCTGCTCGGGCTCGAGTTCGCCCGGCCGCTCGTGTATCGGGCTGCCTGGTCGGTCGCGACCGGCGACGAGCAGCGCTCGCGGTACGTCTCGATGGCTAAGTCTTATGCGTCCGACGCGGCGATGAACGCGTGTCGCGCGTCGCTCCAGGTGCACGGCGCGATCGGCTACACCCACGAGCACGATCTGCATCTGTGGCTCAACAAGGCGACGGCGCTCGCGCATGCCTGGGGCACCGCCGCATGGCACCGGGAGCGCATCGCTCTGTAGCCTGTCCCTACCTCGATCAAGGGGAGGGCGGTCGCACATGGCCAAGGGCGAACACAATCTGGCGCGTCTCGGCGAGCAGTCGTTCGAGCGGCACGGCGATCGCGAGTCGCTGTTCTTCGAGGGCAAGTGGTACCGCTCCGGCGAGTTCTTCGAGCGCTCCCGAAAGCTCAGCACCGGCTTCAGGGAGCTCGGGATCGCGCCCGGCGATCGGGTGGCCGTCCTCATGGCGAACTGTCCCGAGGTCGGGATCGTCTACGGCGGGCTATGGAGCGCCGGCGCCGCGATTACCCCGCTGATCTTCCTTCTCCCGCCCGACGAGGTCCGGCGGATCCTCGAGGACTCGGAAGCCACCGCGATCGTCACGACCCCCGAGTTCCTCGACAACGTGCGCAAAGCCGCCGAGGGCGTCTCGACGCTGAAGTGGATCATCTCGCTCGGGCCCGAGCAGGACGGCGTGATCTCATTGGGATCCCTCGAGGACGCCGCGCCCGGCGAGATCGTGCTCCGCGACGACTCCGATCTCGCGGCGCTGATGTACACGGGAGGCACGACCGGGCGCGCCAAAGGTGTGATGCTCTCGCACGAGAACCTCTGGTACTGCGGGAAGTCCGCCAACGAGGCCTCGTTCGTCCCCGGCGTCGCGCGCGTGCTCGTGCCGCTGCCGCTGTCGCACTCGTTCGGGCTCATCGTGAGCGTCGTCTCGCTGCACAGCGTGGAGCCCGGCGAGGGCATCTTGATGAAGTGGTTCGATCCGGTCGAGTGGCTGCGTCTCAGCCAGGACATGAAGGTGCAGCGCGGGACGGTCGTGCCGTCGATGATCCAGATCCTGCTCGGCCAGCCGCTCGAGGAGTACGACCTGTCGTCCCTGCGATACCTAACCTCCGGCGCGGCCCCGCTCGCTCCCGAGATCGCGGCGGAGTTCCTGCGGCGCGTCCCGGGTGTCAAGATCTGCGAGGGATACGGCTGCACGGAGTCGGGCGCGGTGATCTCGGTGAATCCGCCCGACGCCCCCAAGCTCGGGACCGTCGGCAAGGTGATCCCCGGCTACGAGGTCGTGCTGCGCAACGACGACGGGTCCCCGTCGGCGCCGGGCGAGCCCGGTGAGGTGACGACGCGCTCGCCCGGGGTCATGCAGGGCTACTGGAAGGCGCCCGAGGCGACGGCCTCGACCCTGAAGGACGGCTGGCTCTACACCGGAGACATCGGCACGTTCGACGAGGACGGCTATCTGAAGATCGTCGACCGCAAGAAGGACCTGATCATCCGGGGCGGCTTCAACGTCTTCCCCCGCGACGTCGAGGATTGCCTCCTCGAGCACCCGGCGGTCGCGCTCGCCGGGGTCGTCGGGCGCAAGGACCCCAAGCTCGGCGAGGAGGTCGTCGCGTTCGTTTCGCTGAACCCGGGGGCGGAGGTGACGCCGGAGGAGCTGATCGCCTTCACCAAGGGCAAGATCGGTGGCTACAAGTACCCGCGGGTGGTGAACATCGTGCCGGCCGTCCCGCTGACGCCGGTCGGAAAGATCGACCGCAAGGCGCTCCGGACGATGCTCTGAGGAGGGGATCTCGATGGCGATCGACGCTGCAGCGCTCAAGGCCTTCGGCAAGAAGTTCAAAGGCACCACGGTCGTCCCGGGCGACGCCGCGTACGACGACAGCCGGGCCATCTTCAACTCGATGATCGATCGCAAGCCGGCCCTGATCGCCAAAGCCACGGACGCCGACGACGTCGCCGCGGTCATCGCCCTTGCGCGCGACACTGGTGTGGATCTCACGGTCCGCAACGGCGGACACAGTGTGGCCGGCATGTCGATCGCCGACGACGCGATCCTGCTCGACCTCCGCGGCTTGAACGAGGTCGTCGTCGATCCCGACAAGCGCGTCGCGCGCGTGGGTGGCGGCGCGATCTGGGGCGAGCTGGACGCGGCAACCGCCGAGCACGGCCTGGCAACCACCGGCGGCCGGGTCTCGACGACGGGGGTCGCCGGTCTGACCCTGAACGGCGGCTCCGGTTGGGCCGAGCGAAAGATGGGCCTGGCGTGTGACCGGCTGGTGTCCGCCGAGCTCGTCACCGCGGACGGCTCACGGGTTCGCGCGAGCGCCGACGAGAACCCCGACCTGTTCTGGGCGCTGCGCGGCGGCGGCGGCAACTTCGGCGTCGCTACCCAGCTCGAGTTCCGCCTGGACCCCATGACGGAGATCCTCGTCGGGCTACTGATGTACACGCCCGAGAAGGCCGAGGAAGTCATCCGCAACTACCGCGATTTCGCCGCGGACGCTCCCGACGAGCTGGGCGGCGGATGCGTGTTCCTGACCGGCCCACCCATGGAAGGGATCGTCCCCGAAAACCTTCAGGGCACGATCTTGACCGGCGTGCTCGGCATTTGGTTCGGCGACCCCGAAGAAGGCAGGAAAGTGATGGCTTCGATCCTCGAGTTCGGAAGCCGCGACGTCGAGCTCGTGATGCCGGCGCCCTATTCCGAGTTCAACAAGATGCTGGACGATCCGCCGGGCCACCGGAACTACTGGACCGCCGCGTACCACGACTCGTTCCCCGATGCGGCGATCGACAAGTTCGTCGAGTACGGCCGTCAGATGAAGCCGTCGCCTTCGCAGCTGGCTTTCTTCCCGTGGGGTGGCGCGGTCGCTCGGGTATCCCCGGACGAGACCCCGATGGCGCGCCGCAAGACGCCGTGGCTCACCCACCCGTTCGCGGTTTGGCCGGACGCGGCGGACGATGACTTCTGGAGGAACTGGGCGCGCGGCTTCAATAAGGACATGAGATCGTTCGCTTCCGAGGGCGTGTACCTGAACTTCATCGGGAACGAGGGCGAGGACCGGATCGTCGCCGCGTACGGCAAGGAGAACTACGACCGGCTGGCGGAGATCAAGGCCCAGTACGACCCGGAGAACCTGTTCCGGTTCAACCAGAACATCAAGCCGTCGAAGTAGAGCTAGGCGCCGGCCGCTGCGTCGCGGAAGCGCGTGGTGCGGTGGACCGGGTCGGGGTCGAGCTTCGGGATGACGTGCTTGCCGAAGAGACGGACCGTTTCGATCGCGGCCTCGATCGGCATCGAGATCGGTAGCCCGAACACGACCTGGTCGCAGCCCACGCTCTCGTACTTGCGCACCTGCTCGAGCACCTCGTCCGGGTCACCGCAGAGCATGTAGCCCTCTTTGACCCGCCACTCGACCTGCTCGAGGTCGGGCTCGGGGAGCGTCTTCGGCCAGGCCGGGACGTGCTCGGGCTTCGGGAACGTGTCGTGGTAGCGGAAGACGAGGCTCTGGAGGCGGCCGCTCCCCATCCCGGCGGCGACCTCGCGCGCCTTTCGGCCGTCCTCGAGGCACACGACCGAGTTCGTGATCATCACGTTGTCGTTGACGTAGTCCCCGATCGGCTCGGCTTGGGGGATCGCCTTCTTGTACGCCTCGACCACGGGCGCCATCGCCTTCGCCGCCGAGAAGTTGAACCCGATCGCGCCGACGCCCGACCGCGCGGCCTTCTCGTAGGTCGGCGGGTTGCCGGCCGCCTGCCAGATCGGTGGGTGCGGCTTGCGCCAGGGCTTCGGCAGGACATTGCGCGGGGGAACCTCGAAGTAGTCGCCCTTGAACGAGTACTCGTTCTGGCGCCACATCTTCGCGAACTCCTTGAACGTCTCCTCGAACATCGCTTTCGTGGCGTCGGTGCTCTCGATCATGAAGCCGGTCACCTCGTGCGAACCGGCTCCGCGCCCGACGCCGAACTCGAACCGGCCGTCGGAGACGTGATCCATCATCGCCACGCGCTCTGCCACCCGGATGGGATGGTTGACGGCGGGGGAGATGTTCCAGATCGCCGAGCCGAGGTGGATCCGCTGCGTGACGCCGGCCAGGTAGGCGAGGAAAACCTCGGACGCCGACGTGTGCGAATATTCGTCGAGGAAGTGGTGCTCGGAGACCCAGATGTACTTGAACCCCGAATCGTCGGCGGCTTTCGCGAGCGCGACGTCGTTCATGAGCGAGGTGTGCTCGAAGTTGGGGTCTTTGGCGAGGCTCCGCGCGGCCACATGGCCCTGCAAGAAGATGCCGAATTCCATGCGCCTCACCCTATAGAACACGTTCTAGTTTTTCAACCCGAGCTCGGCGCGGCGCGTAGCTGTCACACCCGCGACGTACTCTCGATCCTGAGCCTGACATGCCTGCCATGTCAGGCACGTCAGGCATGGCAGGCACGCGCAGGAGGCAGTCATGGGAGACGTAACACGAGGAGTGACGAGTCGGGAGTTGGGCCGCCACGCGGCGGCGTTGCTCGACGAGGTGGAGCGCAGCGGGCGCTGCGTTGTGATCAGCAGGTTCGGGCGCGCGGTCGCATATCTGGGGCCTATCCCCGAGGACTACGTTCCCGGCGACTTCGAACGCGTCCACGTTGCGCCTCGGTTCACGGGCACGGCTGCGCTCGTCAGCGAGGTCTCCGACGAGGAGATCGCGGAGCTCGAGGAAGCGGAGCGCTTCATGCTCGTCGAGATCGCCGCTGTGACGCCGCATTGGTGGATGCCGCGAGATACGGAAGAGATGCGGATGCACGGCCCGCGACACAGGCTCGAGGATCGTGATCTGATCGAGAGCAGGGCGGGCGGCGGCTGGAAGGTCACCGCCCGAGGGATGGTCGCCGCTAGGGGTGTTGCGCGCTGACCGAGACGACCTCTCCGGTCATGTACGAGGAGTAGTCGCTCGCGAGGAAGACGATCACGTTGGCGACCTCCCACGGCTCGGCCGCCCGGCCGAACGCCTCGCGGGCGCGGAGCTCGGCCAGCGTCTCCTCCGCGACCACTTTCGACAGGAACGGCGTCTCCGCGAACGAGGGCGCCACGCAGTTCACGCGGACGTTGTGCGGCGCTGCCTCCATAGCGGCGGCTCGGGTCAGTGCCATGACGCCGGCCTTCGCGGCCGCGTAGTGCCCCTGTCCGGCCTGCGCTCGCCAGCCGAGGATCGACCCGAGGTTCACGATCACGCCGCCGCCCCGAGGGATCATGTGCTGCAGCGCCGCTCGCGTGCACCGGAAGGTTCCGTTCAAAGAGATGTCGATCACGACGGCCCATTCGTCGTCGGTCATCTCGGCGATGTCCTTCGTACCGCCGAGCCCGGCGTTGTTCACGACGACGTCGAGCCCGCCGGTCGCCTCGATGGCTCCGCGGAACAACCGGTCGACATCGTCCTGTGATGTGACATCGCAAGGGATCGAGCAGGCGACCCGTCCGAGTTCGGCCAGCCGATCGGACGCCTCCACCAGACGCCGCTCGTGCTTGTCGGAGAGGACCACGCGGGCGCCCTCCTCGAGGCAGCGTTTCGCGGTCGCGAACCCGATGCCCGCTCCTGCGGCCGCGGTGACGAGCACGGTCTTGCCCTCGAGCAGCGAGCGGCCCGGCGGGTACGGAGGCGCCTCAGGCATCGGCCTGCTCCGAAAGAACGTGAGCCGCGACGCGCGCGCGATGCTCGGCAGCGGTGCCGAAGGACGCTTCCAGCGCTTTCCCCCGCTTCATCCACATGTGCAGGTCGTGCTCCCAGGTGAAACCGATCCCGCCGTGGCACTGCAGCGCTTCAGCGTTCGCGATGGCCTCGGCCTCGGCGGCGACGACCTTGGCGACCGACGCCGCGAGCGAGCGGTCGGGCAGCCCGGCTCCGATCGCGAACGCGGCGTACCAGGCCGCCGCGCGCGCGGATTCCACACGCACGTGCGCGCTCGCCAGCTTGTGCTTCACCGCCTGGAACGAGCCGACCGGCTTCCCGAACTGCTCTCGGGTCTTGACGTGCTCCAGCGTCATTTCGAGCATGCGCATCGAGATCCCGTTGAGGACCGCCGCCACGGCTGCCGCTCCGCGATCGAGCGCGACGCCGGCATCGCCCGCGATCCGCGTCTCGGATCCGGTGTGCGCGTTCACCGCGTAAAGACGACGAGCCTTGTCGTCGGACTGGACCGGGGTCGCCGTGAACGCATCGTGAGGAAGCGCGTGGAGCTCGCCGTCGCGCTCCAGCAGCAGCAGATCCGCGTCGCCGGCGTCGACGACGAACGGCGCGCCGCCGAGCTGGACGGCCACGATCGCCTCACCCGACGCGACGCGCGGGACCCAATCGCTCCCGGCTTCGGCGAGGACCGGCGCCGCGATCGCGAGTGTCTCCGCGATCGGTTCGGGCAGCGCTGCGCGCCCCGCTTCCTCGAGCACCAGCACAAGGTCGACCGGGTCCGTGATCTCGAGCAGGCCCGCCTGGCCGAGCGCCTTCCAGACCGATCGATCCCGCTCGGCACCGCTCCAGAGCTCGCGCAGACGTGACGGCGGCGACTCCTTCTCGAAGAGCTCCCGCGCGAGGTCGCGGACGGCCAGCTGCTCGGGAGAGAAATCGAAATCCACGGCGGCTACTTCCGAGGGAGGCCGAGCACGCGCTCGGCGATGATGTTGCGCTGTATCTCGCTGGTCCCGGCGTAGATCGTCGCGGCCCGCGAGAACCAGTACTTCGAATGCCAGCGGAGCGGGTCCGTCTGCGGGGCCTCGTCCGAGAGTACCTCGCCGTACGGCCCGAGCAGCTCGCGTCCGGCGGCGAACGTGTCGCGCTCGAGCTCGGACCAGAGCACCTTCGTCACGGAGCCTTCGGGCCCGATCCGCTCGCCGCGCGCGAGCCGGGTGAGCGTGCGCATCGTGTGCCACCGGTACGCGAGTGCCTGCGCGTACAGCGACCCGATGGTGTCCCGGACGCCTGCGTCGGAATCGCGGCCCAGCGCCCGCGCGATCGAGCCCAGCTCGGCGACGTCGCGCTCGAAGCGGCCGGCGGGCGCGGACGGGGCGTCGCGCTCGAAGCCGAGGGTCGCCATCGCGACGTCCCAGCCGCGGTTGACCTCGCCGATCACCTGCGTCGCAGGCACGCGAACGTCGGTGAAGAAAACCTCGGCGAAGCCGGCGCGGCCGTCGACCTGCACCAGCGGCCGGGCCTCGACGCCGGGGGAGCGCATGTCGATCGCGAGGAACGTGATGCCGGCGTGGCGTGGCGCTTCCGGATCGGTCCGGACGAGGGCGAAGATCCAGTCGGAGAACGTTCCGTACGAGGTCCAGATCTTCTGTCCGTCGACGATGAAGTCTTCGCCGTCGCGAACGGCGCGCGTCTTCAGCCCGGCGAGGTCACTTCCTGCGTCGGGCTCGGAGAAACCCTGCGACCAGATGTCGTCGGCGGACAGGATCCGCGACAGCCACCGGTCCTTCTGCTCGGGCGTCCCGTGGACCATCAGCGTGGGGCCCATGAGGTTGCGTCCCAGAACGGTGATGCGCGGGGGACCCTCGATGATCGCGTACTCCTCCTCGAAGATCGCCGTCATCACGACGTCGGCGCCGCGGCCGCCGTACTCCACGGGCCAGTGGAGAGCTCCGTACCCGGCGCGGCCGAGCTCCTGCTCCCAGGCGCGATGCGCGTCGAAGCCTTCGCGGGTGCCGACGGTCGGCAGACGCTCCTTGGGAACGTGTGCGCGGAGCCAGGCGCGAACCTCGGCCCGGAACGCTTCCTGCTCGTCGGTGTAGCGAAGATCCATCCAGACGAAGGCTACGTGACGGGAGCGATCATCACGAACTCGCCTTCGGCGGTGCTGACGCCGACGGCTCCGGTGTCGCCGCGGTCGACCTCAGAAGGCAGGACGATGTGCGCGGCGCCGTCCACCGCGCGGAAGGTCCCGCATCCGACGCGTTCGCCGGTCGAACGCCGCTCGACCCAGACCGCGTATCGGGCGCCCGGCTCCAGGCCGTCCACTTCGAGCCACACCTCGACGCCCGGCGTCCCCTCCTTGGGCGGGTACAGGTAGGCCTTCGCCTCCACGCCGGCGGGCAGCACCGGGAACCGGAACACCTCGTAGTCGGGGCGGTCCTCACGGAGCACCGCCGACACCGTCAGCGTCGTCGCGACGAGCACTGCCGCGGCCGCGACGCCCGCAACTGCGATCTTCCAGCGGCGCCGCACGCGCGAGCTGTGCTCGGCGCGGATCCTCGCCGCGACGCGCTCGCCCAGGTCGGCCGGCGGAGCCGGACGCGCGCCCAGGTGGGCGGGATCAGCCGCCGGCAACGCCTCGGCGACCGGCCGCAGCTCCCGGAGCTCCGCGTCGCACGCCGCACACCCGTCGACGTGCGCCTCGAGAGCGGTACGTTCGTCCGTCGGAAGATGGCCGAGCGCGTATGCGCCGAGCGATTCCCGCCACGGCCGGCACCCTTCGGTCGTCATCCCTGCCACCCCATCTCCTCCAGCGTGAGCCGCAGCGCTCGCAGCGCGTAGTACACGCGGCTCTTTACGGTCCCCTCGGGGATCCCCAGCTCCGCCGCGACCTCCGCGTACGGCCTGGCCCGGTAGTACGTCTCGATCAGCACGCGCCGGTGGTCCTCGCCGAGCTTGCGCAGCGCCTCCTCGACCTGCCACGCGACGAGTGCCCGGTCGAACGGGTCGCCCTCCGACTCGCGGAGGTCGACCACCGTCGGGCTTTGCACGATCTGCGGCCGTGCCGCGCGCGCTCTGGTGAGGTCGACCACCACGTTGCGGATGATCGAGTACAGCCAGGCGCGCAGCGGTGCGATCTCGGGGTCGAACCGATCGGCGGCTCGCCACGCCCGCAGGAACGTCTCCTGCACGGCCTCCTCGGCGAGCCCCGGATCCCTCAGCGCGCGCAGCGCGAACCCGAAGAGCTCGGCGCCGTGCGCCCGGTACGCGGCGCGGACCCCGGCTTCCCCATCGAGGGCGAACACTTGCGGCTCCATTGATCCCCGGCCAAGGATACGGCCGGCGGACCGTCCGGGTTCGGGGAGCTTCCGGGAAGGCCGCTTTCGATGGGACTATCGTGACAAGACGACGACCGGGAGGGCGCGTGATCGAGATCGAGCGAGAAGCGGTGGTCCCTGCCCGGCCGGACGCGGTTTGGGCGATCGTCGAGGACGTCCGGCGCATGCCGATGTGGTTCGCCTTCTGCGAGCGGGCAGAGGTTCTCGAAGGCGCCGGGATCGGTCGCCGCCAGCGCATCGCCGGACGGTGGGGAGCGAAGCGGTCCGAGATCGATCAGGTCGTGACCGCGTACGAGCCCGGCCGCCTGCTTTCATGGAAGCACGAGGCCGAACGCCTGAACGGCAAGCCGGCGCCCCGGTTCGCTTCGGAGACGATCTTCTCCGTGTGGCTGGAGGCGGAAGGCGGTGGCACGCTGGTGCGCCTGGTCTCGCAGCAGGAGCCTGCCGGGCACGTTCGCGGCCTCGTGAGGCGCTACGCGGGCAACCGCGAGGTGGCCCGCAAGATGGAGAAGAGCCTCGAGCGGCTCGCGATGGTATCCGCCTCGCTCTAGGTCCTGAGCACGACGAGCTTGTCGTTACCGGACTCCGCGCCCCACACCTCGCCCGGCCGTCCCAGGAGCTGGCGCACCGAGGAACCGGCACTCGGCAGCTTGAACGTCGTGAACTTCTCCGTTGCAGGGTCGAAGCGGACGAAGGCGTTCGAGCCGAAGTCGGTGAGCCAGACGATGTCGCGGTCGTCCACGTAGATCGCGTACGGCATCGGTCCGCTCCCGGGGAGCTTCCACTCGCGCCACTCCTTGCCGACCGGGTCGTACATGCCGAGCCGCTCGGCGTTCCACTCGGCCACCCAGATCAGTCCATCGGAGTCCGACCAGACACGTCGCGCGCCTTGACCCTTGGTCGGCGGCTCGAGCACGGTCACCTTCCCGGTCGCCACGTCGATCTTCCCGACGTAGCTTCCCGCGAGCGACGCGTAGTAGACGTCGCCGGCCGGCGTGGTCGCGATCCCGTACGGACCGCGCCCGCGCGGCGCGTCGAAGACCTTCATGGCTTTCGTCGCCGGGTCGAGGCGGCCGTAGATGCCGGCCTGACCGGTGAACCAAAGGACGCCGTTCGCATCGAACGTCGCCGTATTCAGGTTGGCGTCGGACGCCGAGTCGGGCAGACGGAAGACCGTGACCTTCTCGGTGGCGGGGTCGACGCGCACGATCGCGTTCAGCCCGCTATCGGTGATCCACGGCGCGCCGTCCGGTCCGACGATGACGCCGTGCGGCCGCGAGCCGGCCCCCAGCTCGATGCGGTCGACCTTCCCGCTGGCCGGGTCGAGCCGGCCGAGCTCGCCGACGTTCTGTCCCGTGTACCACACCGTGCCGTCGGGGGCCGGCGCGACGTCGTGTGGATGCGAGCCGGCGGGGACGCGGTACTCCTGGAACCGGGGCGTCCGTGCGCTCGGACTCGCGGCCGGGCCGGACGGCGTGGGGGTCGCCGTCGAGGGGGCCGGCGTCGGTCCGGCGACCGGCTCGTCCCCGCTGCACGCGGCGACCAGGAGGAAAGCAATGAACAGGAGGCGAGCGGCGCTGCGCATGAGTTGAAGTCTAGGCGTCGCGCAGTGACCGCGCCGTTCCGAGATCGCCGCTCTAGACTGGTTGGAGTGATGCCGCTCGCACACGCCGGCGGGTGGGACGAGATCCTGTTCCTGCTCCTGCCGGCCGTCGTCTTCTTCTTCGTTCTTCAGCTGCGCCGCAAGCATGTCGAGGCGCAGAACGGGGCCGGGGACGAGGCTGAGGACGACCCCACCAAAGACCCATCCGGCCGATAGACTCCCTGACTGTTGCCATGAGACGACCGCTCTTCTTCGCGCTCGCCGCCGGACTGCTGGCCGGTCTTGCCGCCTGTCCGAGTTCGGATCCCGAGCCGGCGCCGACCCCGTCTCAGTCCGCGCGTCTGAGCTCAACCGCGACGGTTTCGATCCTGGAGCCGGCGAACGGTGCGGTCATCCAAGGAGGCGACGTGCGGGTGCGGATCGCGCTGACCGGCGGCCGTATCGTCCCGCAGGTTTCAACGAACCTGAACCCGGACGAGGGCCACATCCATCTCTTGCTGGACGGCAGGGTCGTTCAGCTGCTCGGCAGCCTCGACGAGACCATCAAAGCTGTGGCGACGGGACAACATCTGTTGCAGGTGGAGTTCGTCGCCGCCGACCACGGCCCGTTCAGTCCGCGCGTGCTCGCGGCCGTTTCCTTCACGGCCGCATGACGGTCGGCGCCGTGCGCGCGGCCCTCGCGGCTGGGCCGCGCGCCGCATCACCCACCGAAGCGCTCGCCGCGTTGACGGTCGTGGCCGGCTGCATCGCGCTCGTCTCGCGCCCGGTTTCGCCGGCGTTCGCCGCGATCACGATCGTGGTGGGCCTCGCCGGAGCGCTTCATCCTTTGGCGATCGAACGCACCTCCGGGCCAAACGCGCGCCTATGGTGCGCAACGGTCGCGCTCGGGGTCGGTGCTTTCGCGATCGCGCGAGGTGCGCTGGGCGGGAGCCTCATTCCGCCGCCCGGAGCGGTACTCCTGGGCTCCGCGATCGTCGCGGCCGTCGCGGAGGAGGCGTTCTTCCGCCGCTTCGTCTACGCGACGCTCTTGCGTTGGGGAGTTCCCTTCGCCCTCGCCGGCTCTTCGTTCGGGTTCGCCATCGTGCACGTGACCTTCTGGGGATGGCGAGCCGTGCCGGTGGATCTTGCCGCCGGATCCCTCTTGGGATGGCAACGCTGGGCGACCGGATCGTGGACGGCCCCGGCCGTGACCCACGCGGCGGCCAACGTTTTGATGTTGTTGTGAGGGCCCGCCGGCTCGTCTGGGGGCTCCTCGCAGTGGGAGCCTACCTCGTGATCGCGATCGGACTTGCCGGGAACGGTCCGGTCCTGCCCCTGTACGACAGCGGCCCGCTCCCCATCGAACCCTACCGCTGGGTCAAGCCGCCTCCGGAGTTCGCGACCGGCAACATCCCGCCGGAGGGGACGAAACAAGAAGCCGCCATGACCGATATCGGGACGGTGGCCGCCCAGGTCATCACACCGGAGGGTCAAGCGGTGATCGCCCTGCGGGAGGGCTCATTCACGCCGCGGCTCGGGGAGATCGCGGTGCTGGTCGAGATCCGGCCACTCGATCCGGCCACGTTCGGCGAGCCTCCGGAGGGAGTGCGTTACGACGGCAACGCGTACCGGATCACGGCGACCTACGCCAAGGAAGGCGCCCCTGCCGCGCTCGCCAATCCTGGCACGGTGATACTCCGCTCGGCGCTCGGAGGAACCCGGCTGCTTCGTCACCAGGAGGGCGAGGGCTGGATCGAGATCAGCGCGCAGCCCGTCGCCGCGAGCCTCCAGGTGTTCGGCGAAACCAACGCCTTGGGTGTGTTCGTCGCCGCGCAGACCATCCACGCGAAGCCGTTCCCGTGGGTTTGGGTGTCGGCCGGCGCTTCGGTGGTGGCGATCGGCGCGGGATGGTTCGCTGCAGGGCGGATACGCGAACGCAAGCTCTCGCGCGCGCCGCGTCGCGATCGGCGGCAGGCGGCCCGGGCGAAAGGCGGCCCGGCCCCGGATCCGCGGCCGGCTCCGAAACGTAGGAAGCGTCGCTAGGTTCCCGGCTGCGGTGGGTCGATAGGAACCTCGACCGAGAAGGTCGACCCGCGGCCCGGCTCGCTCTCGACCGTGATGTGTCCGCCGTGCGCCTCGACGATGCGACGGCTGATGTAGAGCCCGAGCCCGGTGCCGCGTACGTTTTGCGCGTCTGGAGTCCGCAGCCGCGCGAACCGGTGGAAAAGCAGCGCGAGGCTCTCGGCAGGTATGCCGGGTCCTTCGTCGACGACGTCGATGCGCACGTTCGTGCCGACGCTCCGCGCGCGTAGCGTCACCGTGGTTCCTTCTGCCGAGTAGCGGCAGGCGTTGGACACGAGGTTCAGGAGCACCTGCTTCAAGCGGTCGGAGTCGCCCTTCGCGGTCGGAAGACCGTCGGGCGAGTCGACGACGAGCTGGTGCTGCCGCCAGGCGCCGCGAGCCTCCTCCGCGCTTTCATCGAGGAGTCGCGCCGGTTCGTAAGCAACGAACGCGTAGGAGAACGTGTCGGACTCGAGGCGCGACACGTCGAGGACGTTGTCGATCAGGGACGCCATGCGGTCCACTTGCCGCACGATCACCTCGTAGGCTTGATGTCGTTGCTCGTCGGGGAGCGACTCGGGCCGATCCCGGAGCAACTGGCCGAACCCTCGAACGGTGGCGAGCGGATTGCGAAGCTCGTGGGAGACCATCGAGACGAAATCCGTCCGCATCTGATCGACCTGCTCGAGACGCTCGACGGCTTGCCGCTCACCTCGCAGAGCGGACGTAACCGGACGGACGACGAACGCCCTCCCGAAGAACCACGCCGCGATCATTGCCAGGATCCCGACCAGCGCGAGCCCGGTCACGCCGAACCAGAACGTGCGATCCACGTCGGCGAACGCCGCCGCGCTCGAGATGCCCACGGCGACGGACACGTCACCGCCGCCCTGCAGGCGCGTGAATCCGTAGAGCCGGCGCACGCCGTCGAAGCTGGCCACCTCGACCGTGCCCTGCGGACGCGCGAGAACCGCTTTCACGAGCGCTTCCTCCGGGAGGGTCTTGCCGACGAGCCCGAGCGGGTCGGGAACGCGCGCGAGAACGGTCCCTTTGCCATCGACAACGACGACCGACGATCCCTCGGGCAAGGCGGCTTTCGTGGCGACGTCTTCGAAGACCTGAAGTGAGATCGCCGCGAACGCGATCGCGCGCGGGCCACCCCGGTCGTCGAGCACCGGGATCCCGAACGTCAGCGCCGGTTGTCCGGTGACCCGGCCGATCAGGAAGTCGCCGACGGCGAACCCACCTGTCTGAACCGCGCGCTGGAAATAGGCTCGATCCTTCACGGTCACGGTCGATCGAGCCGGGACCGCGCTGCACGTGAGCTCGCCGTCGGGAAGATCGGCAAGCCCGAAGTTCAGATAATCCGGGAACTGCACGAGGAGGTCCCGCACGAGCGCTTCGCAACGTGATGCGCTGCCCGACCGCACCTCCGGGACACGCGCGAGCGCGGTGAGGAACTGTCGCGCGCCTTCGATCGCCGCCTCGTGGCCGGCTGCCGACAAACGGGCAACCCGAAGCGCGTTCTCCTCGACCTGTTCCGCGAGCGTGTTCCGATTGCGGATCGCGCTGATCCCGACGAGCAACAGCGCGGGCAACACCGCAAGCAGAACGAGCAGCAAGAGGCGGAGCCGCAGCTGCGAGGGGGAGGCGGCAGCTTGCGGTGTGGGGGGAACCACGCGCAGAGTGTACCGTTCGTCTATGGTTTTTCCGTTCAGCAACCGAGAGCGGCCTCTCCGCTGCTACGCTCGCGCACTCCGCGAGCCGAACGAAACAAGGTGATGGAAACCACTCTGCCGATCCGCGTCGTCATCGTCGACGATCACGAGATGCTCGTACAGGGACTTCGAGCCGCCCTTGGGGCCGAGTCCGATATCGAAGTGATCGCCTCGGCCGGAACCGTTGAAGAGGGGTGCGCAGCGGTTCGCATGCACGCGCCCGATGTGGTCCTCATGGATTACGAGCTTCCCGACGGTGACGGCGTGCTGGCGACGGAACGTATCAAGGCCGAGGTTCCGTCGGTGCAGGTCGTCATGGTCACTTCCTTCGACGACGAGGCGGTGCTGGTTCGCGCGATCGAGGCCGGGTGCTCGGGCTTCATCACCAAGCACAAGGCGATCGGTGAAGTCGAGAGCGCCGTGCGCGCCGCCCACTCGGGTGAAGCGCTCATCTCGCCCTCGATGCTGGCGCGGCTCCTGCCTCGCCTCCGTCGCAAGGAGCAGGGCCACGGCGTGGATCTGACCCCCCGCGAGATGGAGATCTTGAGATTCCTCGCAGAAGGCTTGTCGAACGCGGCGATCGCGGAACGCTTGGTCCTGAGCCTGCACACGGTGCGCAACCATGTGCAGAACGTGATCGGCAAACTGGGCGCTCACTCCAAGCTCGAGGCGGTCGCGACCGCGGTGCGTGAGGGCATCCTCCGCCAAGCCTGAATCTGTACTAGCCCCGGATAGTGCGTCTGAATCTGGCCGCCCCCGGCCGCGGGTGCGTCAATGGTCGGAGACTCGGTGCCCTCGGCACCGGGCGTCTTCGGGGAAACGATGTCGCCAACGGGGACCGTACGGATCGACAGGCCGTTCGACGAGCTGGCGGAGCTCTTGTCCGTCAGGCCGGCCGACTGGGTCGTGGCATTCCTGCGGATCGCCACCCACGCGGGGGAGGCGGCCGCCGGACGCTCCCTTCGCCTGACCTCGCGCCCGGGGAGCCGGCAGCTCACGGTCGACCTCCTTCCGGCGGTTCCGGGTGATGACCGGGACGAGCTCGTCGTACCGTTGCGCTGGCGTACCGCAGGCTTCCATTGGGTTCCGTCGTCTTACGCCGGGCGGATCGTGGTCAGGCGCGTCTCGGCCCGCGCGTGCGAGATGCTGGTCGAAGGCTCATACGCGCTGCCGTCCACCGTTATCGACCTATCGGACGCGAAGGCCGCATCGCTGGCAACCGAGGCGACGATGGCTACGTTCCTCCGCTCCTTCCGCGTCGCGGTCGAGGAACGGGCCCGCCAGACCGGCTGACGGGGGCGAATAGCACCCCCCGGAATAGTGCATCCGTCCCATCTCGGTTTGAAGCAGGTGCAACTGTTGAGGGCCCCCTCGTTTCCGATGGAATACCTGAGGCAACACGCACTTTCCGAAACCAGCGGGGGAGTACCTGCATCCTGCGGGGGGTGGAACCGGACCTCGGTTCCTTGCAGGGAGAGGCCCCCGGAAACGGGGGCCTCGCTCCAGTTTTCGGGGGCGACCGGGACGACGAGGATCGACGGAGGACCGGATGGGATCGCAGAAGGAACCGAAGGCGCTCCGCACCCGCGCGCCGCGCAACGTCTCCTACCAAGGTGAGCCCTTCGCTCCGGCTGCCAGGACCTACCCCGCGGTCTCGTCGCGCTCCCTGAATCTGACCACGATCGCGGATTCGGGATACGGACCGAGCGCAACGGACCGCCTCGCCGAGCTCGGCTCGATCGGGCCGCTCGCCCTTGCGGCGGTCTGGGAAGCAGCGTTCGCGCTCGAGGCCGGGCCGCTGTCGACCTGGAGCAACTAGGCGACGCGAGAAGCAGGGACCCGCCGTAACGCGCGCTCGCTACGGCTGCGTCGCTTGGTGGGCCGCCGTGCAGTACGCGAAGCGCCGGGCCTCGTACCAGCTGAAGTCCGGGCCCGCGATGACCGTCGCCCAGATCGTCGAGTAGGCCTCGATCTGCGCCATCACCACGTTTCGCTCTGCGTTCGAGCGGGCCAGCGTGAGACGCTCGGCGTTCCGCCACGCGCCCTCGCGCCATGACTTGAGCAGCTCGAGGGCTCCCACCTCGTCCACCGGCGATGGTTTCGCGTCGGCGAGCGCGACCATCGGATCGTAGAGCCGGCCGATCTCGTCCTCGATGTGGTCGAGGACATCGGAAAGGATCTCGTTCACGGCGTCGTGATCGGACTTCCGGCTGGCTCCGTCGGCTTGGACGAGACCGACCGCGGCGAGCGCCACCGGGAGGTCGCGCTGGATGTGGGCGTTCATGCCGAGGAAGACATCCTGCACCGCGTTCGTGCGTCCGCTCGTCGCCGCATCGAACGCGACCTTCCATGCCGGCGGGGCGGTTCCGTTCTCATAGCCGTCGACGGCCGCGAAGAAGAGGTCCGCGAACACGCGATCGAGGTTGATGATGCCGTCGTTGTCCTGGAAGAAGCCCGTGTCCTCGATCGTCTCGCGGAACGCCTCGGTGGTGAGCAGGTAGGTGAGCGCGAACACCGCGCGCGGGTCGCACGACGCGTCCCATGGTTCCCAGTTCACGACCATGTCGTCGATGACCTGATCGACGCACGCCGGCGTCGGGTGCTCGCCGCAAGGGATCGCGGGGTCTGCGGGCGCGGTCACGCCGGGGTGCGGCGGTAGCAGGGTGCTCCAGGGGATGTTGCCCAGCGGATGGTCGGCACCGGCGAGTCCCGGGGCCACGAGGGCAAGGACGAGCAGAACCACGGCCGGCCGTGCCACACTCGACGACTTCATCCGAGAGTCTTCGATGTCTGCGCTCCGCGTCCCTGCCGGCCTCGCGGGGGAGTAGCCCCGCCCGTGGGAAGATACCGCGACCATCGACTACGGGGTCGGGAGACGTGGGGATGAGCGCAAGGACGGGCAGCCTGTTCCGAGCCCTTCAGCATCGCGACTTCCGGCTGCTGTGGTCGGCGCAGATCCTCAGCGAGCTCGGGGACTGGGCGGCACGGGTGGCGCTCGCCGTCCTCGTGCACAACCGGACCGGCTCGAAGCTGCTCACCGCGGCGGTGACGGGCGTCGGACTGCTTCCCTGGGTGGGGCTCGGCCAGGCGCTGGCCGCGCTCGGCGACCGCTTCCCCCGCCGAACGGTCATGATCGTCGCCGATCTGGTTCGCGGCGGCATGTTCCTCGTGATGCTCGCGGTCGAACCCGCCTGGCTCCTGCTGGTGCTGGCGTTTTTGGGGGCCGCCGCGACGCCTCCGTTCGAGGCCGCCCGGGCGGCCTTCTTACCCGAGGTCGTCTCCGAGGAGCACTACGGCGATGCGCTCGCGTTGAGCAACATCACCTATCAGGTGGTGCTCGTGCTCGGATACACAGCCGGCGGAGGGCTCGTCGTCGCCGTCGGCGCGGAGGGCGCGCTCGTTGTCAACGCGGCGACCTTCGGGCTTTCGGCTCTGTTGCTCGGATTCCTCGCCGGGGGTCGCGTCGGCCGGCCCATCGTTTCGGTGGGGGCGAGCCTCAAGGCCGGCGCACGAACGATCTTGGGCGACCCGTATCTGCGGCGCGCGGCCGGCCTCGCGACCGTGGGTGCCTCGTGCGCGATCGTCGCGGAAGCGCTCGTCGTGGTGTACGTGCGGGAGAACCTGAGCGGCTACGGCGACGCGGCGATCGGGATCCTGGCCGCGACGGTGCCGGTGGGCACGATCCTCGCGTCGGTTCTCGTGCGCCGCCAGGGCGAGCCGGATGATCTGCTCCGAACCTCGGCGCTCGTCATCATGCTGGGAACCGCCGGAGGCATCCTGTGGTTCCTGATCGAGCCGCCGAACTACTGGGCGGCCGCCGGGTACTTCTCGATCGGAGTCGTGTTCGCCATGGTGATCCCCGCGTACGCCGTCGTCGGCACGCGATTGCCCGCGGACATCCGCGCGACCGCATTCGGACTGCTGCAAGGCATGCTGCTCGGCGGGCAGGCACTGGCGAGCATCGCCGGCGGCGGACTGGCGGTCCTGGTCGGGCCGGGCCCGGCCTCGGCGTTCGCGCTGTTCCCCGCGCTGGGCTACGCGTTGTTCGCCTGGCTGGTGCCGCCGGGTGGGAAGCTCCGGATACCGGGGATGGTGCGCTAGGCCCCGTACTTCCGCAGGCGCCCGGCGTGCGCGAGCATCACCGGCATGAGCGTCTTCGTCGGGCGGGTGCCGAGGGCGCCCCGCGCGCACCAACGCTCACCGAACCGGTCGACCTCGTCGCGCTGTCCCTTCGTCGACCAGAGCAGCGTCGGCACCGGATGCCACGAGTGCGCGGCCATCTGCGTCGGCGTCGCGTGGTCCCCGGAGATGACGATCACGTCGGGGTTCAGCGAGCGAAGCTCCGGTACGACGTGGTCGAGGTCCTCGATCGCCGCGATCTTGCGTCGCCGATCGCCGTCTTCTCCCGCGGAGTCCGTGTACTTGTGATGCAGGAAGAAGTAGTCGTATCGATCCCACGCCTCGCGAGCGACCGCGATCTGCTCGGCGAGATCCTTCGTTCGCGCCAGGACGTCCATCCCGAGGATCCTCGCGATCCCGCGGTACATCGGATAGATCGCGATGGCGGCCGCGCGCAGCCCGTACCGATCGTCGAACGACGGCATCTCGCGCAGCGAGTCGGATCCGCGCAACAGAAGCGCGTTGGCTTTCGATCCACCACTGAGGAGGTCGCGCACCTGGTTCGACAGCTCGTTGATCAACTCGGCGGTGCGATCCGCGGACGGCTCGGCGGCCATCGATACGAGCGGGTGAACGCCGATCCGCTGTGGGTCGGTGTCGGTTATGCGGGGATCGAGGCCCTCGCCGCGCAGGACCACGAGCACGCGGTGCTCGCGCTCGGGGACGAAGAACACCTCCACCCCGTCGCCGAGCTTCACCTCGCGCTGGAGACGCTCGACGATCACGGACGCCTCGGGATCGGGGATGCGAGCGGCGCGCCGGTCGATGATCGTCCCGTCGGGCGCGATCGTTGCGAAGTTGCCCCGCGCCGCGACGTCGCCCGGTTTGAGGTCGAACTCCAGACCGGCGGCGCTGAGCGCGCCGCGTCCGAGCTCGAACTCTTCGGGGTCGTATCCGAAAAGCGCCAGGTGGCCGGGCCCCGAGCCGGGCGTGATGCCGGGCCCGACCGGCTCGACGAGGCCGGTGATCCCCTCGGCCGCGAGCGCGTCGAGGTGAGGGGTGAGCGCCTCTTCCAGCTCGGTGTCGTGCTCGGCGTCCGCGTAGCCGCCCAGTCCGTCCATGACGACGAGCAGGATCTTCGTGGTCGCGTCGCGGATCGCGAGCGGCGTCAGGTCCATGCGCCCATGCTACCGGCTCGGGTCTTGTGGTTCGGACGCGCGGGCTCGCGACTCGCGCGCCGCCCAGCCGAATATCCCCTTCGCCATCAGTGCGGGCTCGGCCGCGACGCGGGCCTCGTAGACCTCGGCGCGGATCGCGTGGAGCTGCGCGTCGCCGGGATCGGCGAGCGATGCCGTCTCCGCGAGATGAGCCGCCAGACGCAGATCACCTGCCGCCGCGAGCGCCCGGGCGCGTTCCGCCAGGACGCGCGCGCCGCCGGCGAGCGTCGCGAGCTCGCGGGCGAGCGCGGCCTCCGGCGCCGGCTTGAGCGAGGCGGGATTGCCGTCGAACCATCCGCCGTAGAGGCGCCACACGTTGCGAACGATGAACTCCGGATCGTCGTAGACCGGGCGCAGGTACGGCCGCGTGATGAGGTGCTCCGGCGCGCGCACCGCGTGGATGATCTCGTCGAGCCGGGCTCCGTCGTTCATCATGCGGACCGTCTCGTCGTGGAGGTGCTCGAGCAGCGCGGCCGTATCGGTCAGCGTCGTCCGGATCCGCTCCGCGCCCACGATCGGGAGGCCGTGGCCGGGAAGCAGCACCTCGGCGCCCACAGACGCCATGTCTCGAAGCGCGGCCGCCCAGTCGCGCGGGTACCGCTGCACCTTCTGCGGGTTCCCGGCGTTCGGCGACGCCCAGATGATGAAGTCGCCGGTGCACAGCACCTTGCGGCCGGGCACCCAGGTCCAGGTGTGGTCGTCGGTCTCGCCGCGCGCGTGATGCAGCTCGAAGCGTTCGCCGCCTACGTCGAGCATCAGCGTGTCGCGGTAGGTCACGTCGGGGTAGCGATACTCGGTCGGCCACTCGAGCGCGTCGACGCCGAACTGGCGGCGGTTGATCCAGGCGTTGAAACCCGCCGTGAGGATGTAGCGGTCGAACCGTGCCGGCATCGCCTCGTGCGCGACCACACGAGGCATCGGGAGGTTGCGCTCCCTGGCCTCCTCCTCGAACACCGGCACGCCGAACACGTGGTCGACGTGGCCGTGCGAGTAGACCGCGGTGTGGAGACGCTCCTTCGTCCAAGTCCTGATCACGTCGAACACGCTCTTCGCGACGAAGACGGCGCCCGTGTCGACCAGGACGAGTCCTTCATCGGTGTCGAAGGCGCTGACGTTGGCGAAGGAGGCCGTGAACAGAGTCCGGTCGGCAACTTCGGCGCGCTCGCCCCCAGCCGCGAACGGGAAGCGCTGCTCGATGCCGATGTCGCCCCGCCAGAGGCGGTCGGCGATATCGAGCAGGTCCTCGCCCATGTTCAGGTCGGGACGCCGACGCTCGGCTTCGTCTTGCGCTTGGTGGACTTCTTGGGGAAGCCCGGCGCGATCATGGTCTTGACCTTGTCGCGCCGGTGCCTGCCGGGGAACGCCGCGTCCTCTGCTTTCTGGAAGGCCTCGTCGGCGTCTTTCGCGTCGAGCTCGACGACCCGGTCGGCCTTGAGCCGAACCAACACCCGATATCGCATGCCGGCATTCTCCCGAAAGAGAGCCCCCGGCTCCAAACAGTGAGCGGTTGCTACGATCGATTCGATCGCTAAGGATCGCGGGTCTCTGGGCGCCATATCCCGTCGATGTCCACCAGCGTCATCACCGTCTCCCCGACGTGCTTCAGAGCCTCGCGATCCAGCGTCCATCCGTAAAGCTCCAGCGTCATCCGTGGGCTGTGACCCAGGAACTCGGCGACCTGGTTGAGGGAGCGGCCCTCCATCTTGATGAGTGCTTGGGTCGCCACGAAATGGCGGAGGCTGTGCGGGGTGTAGGCCGGGAGACCGATCGCGGTCCGCATCGCGCGGAAGCGACGGGTGGCTTCGTTCGGGTGCCAAAGACCCGGTGGGCAGGCCCCATATGAGGCCTGAACGGGTCGCAACGACTCCCGAGACTTCGGGTTGGGGAACACGAGACCGGCCTCCTTGCGGAGGGATGCGGCGCGTTCGAAGTACTCGGATCCGATGGGCAGGGTCCGCGACTCTCCAACCTTCGGCTCCTTCAGGAACATCTGGCCGAGCTCGCGACAGCCGGTCTTGGGCGTAGCGACGGCCCATTCGATCTCGACCTCGTGTGTCTCGAAGTCGACGTTCTCCCAGTGCATCGCGCACGCCTCGCCGCAGCGAAGACCGAGCGTGGCCAGCGTGTACACGAAGAAGCCCCAGGACTCATCCTGCTCGTACGCAGCCGCGAGGAGCTTCTCAACATGTTCCCGCGAGGGAACGAGCTTGGTCTTGCGGCGACGCCTTACCCGAGCCGGGTGATAACGCTTGATCGCTGCTGGGTTGAGGTCGATCCATCGCTGTTCGACGGCGTACTCGGAGGCCTGGCGGAGGATCGAATGGACGCGCCAAACCTGGACGCGTTGGGTGAACGAGTCGTTGTAGGCCTTGAGGAGGCCGGGCTGTTCCGTCTCAGCAAGAAAGAAGCCACAGCCAGGTTCAGCATGTGCCAGCTGGATTACACCATTGGACGCTTCGTTCTGTAACCGCGCCCTCATATCCGGGATTGTGATATGTCCAAGGGCCGCCACCATTCGCCGGGATGCCGCCGGGCGGAGAACCGACATTCGAACTCCAGTCGCCCCAGACTGAAGTAGCGTGGCCGGAGTGAAGGTGGGGACCGGTCCAGCCGCATGTGTCACCCGATTGATTCCTCTGGGTGGTGGTTTGGATCTGACCAACCGTGTTCCGGCAGGCTATTCCGCCAGAGTTGGCCGAGCATCCGTGGGCTGGTTGTGGGTTGTCGACATAGGCGTGGCGATAATTCATGTGGCCAATGATCCGACTCAGATCCGTGTACTCGTAAAGCCGCGCCCGAAAGCGCGTGCAATTCGATGTATTGGATTGATAGTACGTGATCCAAAGCGTCGTCTGCGTGGTCGCGGCATCACGGTAGAGCCATGCATTGAAGTAAACGTTGCGCCCCACGCCGCAGCAGGTTCCGTCCCCGTCTTCGTCATCCCAGTCCACACCGACCTCTGGATCGTGGTATCCCTGGTTCATGTGCGCGTCGCCATCGTAACTCCCCACGGGGAGGCTTCATGTCCAGCCAGCGGAGGTGGGACGCATGGGCTGGCGCCGTCGAAAGAGTTGCCAAAAGGAGAAGAGCACCAACGATCGTGACTACTGAGCGCACCCGCATCTTCATCCCCCTGCCTGTTTCGAAGGTCGGTTAGGTCAGGTCTCTAACCAGAGCCTCTGCAATCTTCTGGAGTTCCGATAAGGGGAGCTGGAAACCATTGACTTGGATCGTCCCGCCAGAAGGGTCCCGCACAATGATGTGGGAGTCCCCATATCCTTCTGCGGTGAAGGGGGGAATGATGACAGCAGGAAGCCCGTTTATCGAGCCGCTCTGCACGCGGTCCTCCGAGAAGTCCCCACGGAAATAGCGCCGCCATGACCGACCAATCGTAATCTCCGCTCCTCCATCAACCAGGAACTCGCGCCAGATACCGAATGCCGGCTCGGATCCGCATGCATCGCCTCCTGGATACGTCCAGTCGAAGGTACCGGGGGGCAGGTACGACGGAGGGTCGAACCAGAACGGACTCGTGCGAAGCTCATCTTCGTCCTTCGGCCGACCCAGCGCCTCGACGTCTTCGCGCTCACATGGGAAGAGTTGGACCTCCTTCGGGTCGGGGAACTGGGCTACGTAGATGCCAGCGACCCACCCCTGAAAGCGCGATTTCGATGCGTCAGCTTCTTGTGCTTGTTCACCGGCCTGATGTTCGGCAGGCGAATCCAAGGCGCTGTCGTATCTCCCCGCAGTGAGTCGGACAGGCGGATCCCGGTAGATTGGGTATTCCCCGTCCCCCTGTTCGACGGGTGGGAACGTAGGAACGGGATCCGTACCCTCCGTCTCGGTTGCCGAGGGTGCCGTCGACGGGGTTTGGGGTTGACCACACGCAACCAGCACTCCAAGTATGAGCATTAGCGCGTGAACCCGGAGAGATCCAGATCTCTTCGACAAGGCCCCGACGCCTATTTGGAGGCGCTCTCCGATCTGCGGTGGTATCCGCCCTCGGGACTATGCTCCCGCCAAAACAAAAAGTCAATGCCCATTCGGGGGTGGCACCTCCGGGCAATGCACTCATACCGATCGTGGCCAGGGCCCCCCGGGGCGGACCCCTCCGCATACCCCTTCCCCGGGGCTCCCGTTCCCGGCGTGCTGTACCCGGGAGGCACGAATGGGTGAGCCCAACACGGCAGTGTTCCGCGCGGACGACAAGATTCCTTGACCCGCTAAACATGGACGTCGTCGAGGACATATTGGATTCGGAAACCGATCCCGAACGCGCCGAGGCGAAGTTCATCGAGATCTACCGCGACCCCGACACGTTGGGGTTCATGATCGGGCGGCTGCGGAGCCTACCCGCCATGCAACCGCGACTCGACCTTGTGCGCCTCGCGGCCCAGGACTACGCGGAGGGGCGCTTCTACGCGACCACGCTGGTTCTCCTTTCGGTGATGGACGGTTTCGTGAACGACGTCGACGCGGAGCGGCGCGGCCTGCACGCTCGTACCGAGGAGGAGGTGACCGCGTGGGACGACGTGGTGGGCCATCACCGGGGTCTTAGCCATGCGCATCGGTCGTTCATCAAGAGCACGAAGAAGCTAGTTACGGAGGAGATGTCGGAACTTCAGCGCCACGGAATCGTCCACGGCATGGTCGTCAACTACAACAACGTCGTCGTTGCGACGAAGGCAAGGAATCGCTTGTTCGCGGTGGCGGACTGGGCGCGGAGCAGGGCGAAACAAGCGGAGCCGAAGAAGGAGCCGCCGAAACTGCGTGAATCGCTGGCGCAGGTTCGCAAGAGCGTCGAAGCACAGAAAGCCAACGATGCGTGGTCGCCATCTACGGTGCGCCCCGGCGACGCGGGTTTTGAAACCAACGAGGTCTTCGTTGCGGCCTCGCGATACCTCGCGGCTTGGCGCGAGAAGAACCTCGGCCGCATGGCCACGATGGTGCCCCGTCAACTCAGCGAGTCGTCCGTGAACAAGATGGCAGGTGAAATACGGACCCAGTTCGAGGGATTCGATCTTCAACATTTCGAGGTCGTTGCGCTTGACTTCAACGCTCCGGCGGTGTGCGAAGTGGACGTGACGCTGACGCTTGCGGAAGGAGTGAAGCCGGGTCGGATGCGTTGGATTCGCGAGAACTCCGAAGGCGAATCGGTGACGCCGATCGAGCAAGGCGAATGGCGGCTCTGGTTGTGGGGGCCACACGGGATGTTCAACCGCGCGGGCGACCGTGACGCGGACGCCGGGTGAGGTTCAGTCAATCGCGCTGGATCTCTTGGAGCGTGCGGACAACAAGCACGGTCGCCTGCGCTGCGGCGAAGGCATCGACCCGTGTGATGCCTGACGAATGGGTCACCTTGTGCGCCAATTCCAGCGTCTTCTTTACGACCGAGCGGAGTTCGGCGTGTGCTGGTCCGGTCATTCGTGCCGCGATGTAATAACCGATGCGGTTCTTCGCGTCCCCAGCAGGTGGAACGTCTTGCCCGGCCGGAACCATGGAGTCTTCGAAGACAAGGTTTGCGGCATCGATGATGGTCTCGCGCGCACGGCGACCCACGTCCTGAAGGTCGTCCTGAGACGCAGCCGCGTCGAGCTCGGTCTTTAGCCCGGTGAGACGCGCTTCGAGGGAGTCCCACGTTGGCTCCTGGCTCTGTCCCCAGTCGGCGACCGTCGCTTGCGTCTGGCGTCGTTCGAGTTCCTGAAGCACGGTATCGGCGAGCTCGCGGATGTGCTCCCGTCGTTCCTGATACGTGGCTAGGTTTGCGGAATAGAACCCGTACCAGTCCCACAAGCTGCGCCATGGGAAAGGCTCCGGGAGTCCGAGGCGAGCCAGCCCAGCGGCGATGCGTCGTCGGCGGTCTTGGTACTGGTCGTCGACGGTTTTGATTCCGGGGCCGCCGGTACCGACCGCGATGATGAGATCGCGCTGTCGCCCGATCAGACCGAGTAGACCGTCGATCGACCCCGCATCTGGCTCAGGAGGTTCCGGTTCCACATGGAAGGAAATCCGCCCAGGATAGCCATCGAGGTGGACCTCGTTTGGACCTTGTCGCTACGAATTTCTAGGGCGATCTAGGGTGCGCTAGGAGAGGTTGGTCGGAGGTCGGGTAAGGGCGTGACCTGCGAAAACCCAGGTAGTCGGTGGCTCCGGGGGCGGGACTCGAACCCGCAACCTACGGATTAACAGTCCGCCGCGCTGCCAATTGCGCCACCCCGGAACGGGTCCGCGGAGTATAGCGCGGGCCTCACAGCCCTCCCGCGGCCGTTTCCGCCCACTTTCCGTGGCCCGAACGAGCGAATGCGCCGAACGAGGGGCCTGCGAAGGTCGCACCATCAGTAACTAAAGAACCGGTAAGCGACAACCGAGGACTGAATCGTTGTTCACTCGGGTTGCTTGTTAGAAAAGGGGCAAAGCTCATGAACCGCCGAAACTTCTTCATCCTGTTGCTCGTCGCAGGCGTTCTCGCCGGTGCTCCTTGGGCGATCACGCAGGCGGTCTGGACCGACTCGCAAGACGTGGCCGCCAACACCTTCACGACCGGATCGGTAGACATCTCAACGTCGCCGACGTCCGCGCTCGTGACGTTCTCGGCGATGGCTCCCGGGGACACGGTCACCGCGCCGCTTACCGTCTCGAACGCCGGGACGTTGCAGCTCCGCTACGCGATGTCCACGGGGATCTCGGGAAGCACCGTGCTCTCGGACGGGCTCGAATTGCAGATCAAGTCCGGAGTGACGACCTGCACGACCGCCGGCTACGGCGCCGACGGGACGTCGCTCTACGACAGCACGCTGACGGCCGGCGCGATCGGGAGCGCCGCGCAGGGCAGCCAGGCGGGCGACCGGACGCTCGACGCCAGCACCAGTGAGATCCTCTGCTTCCAGGTGCGGCTCCCGTCCGGCGCCGGCACCGGATTGCAAGGGCTTTCCACCACGGCGACCTTCACGTTCGCCGCCGAGCAGACGAGCAACAACCCGTAAGAACTCCCTGATGGGCTCGCGGTATGGCGAGCCCACCAGGGTGCTACATCGAGACCGCTAGGGGGGAGAGGCAATGCGCAAGTGGATGGGCTGGGGTCTCGGCCTGGTCGCGTGGGCCGCCGCTTCGATCGCGACCTTCCTCCTCGCGCTTTCATTCGTCCCGACCCTGTTCGGCTTCGAGTCCCTGATCGTGGCCAGTGGAAGCATGGGGCGCACGCTCCCCATCGGCTCGGTCGCGCTGACGAGAGCCGTCGAGGCGAAGGCGGTCTCGGTCGGAGATGTGGTCAGCTTTCGACGTCGGGGCGAAAGCGAGACCGTCACCCATCGGGTCGTCGCCCTCAGCGACGAGGTCGGACAGGTTGCTCTTACGACCAAGGGCGACGCGAATGCCGATCCGGATCCAGAGAGTGTGGTCGTCAGCGCGCGGATACACCGCGTCGAGTACGTCGTGCCGTTGGCCGGCCACGTGATCCGCTATGCGCGAACACCTCTTGGCGGCGTGGCACTCATCTTGATTCCGATCGTGGGTCTGGTGATCGATCGCCAGGGCCGGAAGAGTCGCAGCCGGCGGGTCGGTGCCGGACTCCGCCGCCGCCGGTCGGACTCGACCGACTTCGGCTGGTCCACAACGACCTACCAGCTCGTACGGGGTACGCCGGGTCTGGGGAGCGATCCGGGAGGCTGACCCGTGCGCCGGGCCGCGATCCTTCTCGTGCTGCTTCTGGTGTGCCTTTCGGCAGGAGTGGCGTTCGCGTTCTTCAGCGACTCGAGTCCCGTCACGGGAAACACGTTCTCGACCAAGGCCGACTGGGAGGCGCCGACCGCCTCGGAGTCCGTTGTTGCGAAAACCGTCGGGTACTCTGCCGGCTACATCAAGCAGGGTGCCACTTACTACGTCTACGCGAACATCACCGACGGTGGAAACCCCGCGAGCGGCGTTTCCACCGCTACCGCCGACGTGTCCACGATCGACACCGGCCAGACCGCGGTGGCGCTCGCATCCGGGTCCTTCAGCGTCGAGGGCGTGAGCTACAACCGGCGCAGCGCCTCGCTGACTGCGAACGGTACGTTGAGCGAGGGGACGTACGGGTACACGGTAACGATGACCGACGTCGAGGGTAACTCGAAGACTCAGGCGGGATTCTCTGTCGTGGTCGACAACACCGTCCCGGCAGCGTCCGACATCCAGACCGCGAACGGCGGTTCCATCGTGGGTCGTGCCGATATCGGAGACGCGATCACGTTCACGTTCAGCGAGCCGATCGACCCGAACTCGATCCTGTCGGGTTGGGACGGGCTGTCGACCAGCGTCGTGGTGCGCCTGAACGACGACGGGCTCCTCGGGCTGGGGAGCGACTCGGTCAGGATCTACAACTCCTCGAACGCGGCGCAGCTGCCCCTGGGCTCGGTTGATCTCCGCCGGGGGGACTACACGTCCTCGAACCGCACCTTCGGCGCCACCGGCACGCCTTCGACGATGGTGATGTCGGGCAATTCCATCACGATCACGCTCGGAACGCAGAGCGGCGCGGCGACCACGGCCGGGGGCAACGGGAACATGAGCTGGACGCCGTCTGCCACCGCGACCGACCGGGCGGGCAATGCTTGCTCGACTTCGTCGAAGACCGAGACCGGCACGGCGGACAAGGAGTTCTAAGGCCCGCGTTACGCGCCGAGGGTCTTGAGGTCGACGGACTCGTCGCGGAGCGCGGACTCCTCGACCGCCTTCCGGGCCCTGATGATCCCCATCGCGCGGCGCAGCTCCTTGCCGCGGTTGAGCGCGGCGATCCCGTCGACGAGGCCGTCCTTGACGTAGAAGGCCAGGAAGGAACGGTCGGGGATCGAGCCTCGGATCACGAGCGAGTCCCATTCGCGGTGGTGGCCGGCGTACTGGATGTTGGCGTCGTACTGATCGGACCAGAACCAGTGCACCTCGACGTACGGCTCCTCGGATCCCAGCATGCTTTTCGCGGCGTGCGCGCCGTGGCGCATGGCGTTCTGCCAGTGCTCCACGCGCATGCGGCGGCCGTACAGCGGGTGGAAGTGATTCGCGATGTCGCCGGCCGCGTAGACGCCCTCGACGTTCGTGCGGCAGCGCTCGTCGACGGCGATGCCGTTGTCCAGCTCGATGTCGGTGCCGGCGACCGGATCGGTGACCGGCTCGACGCCGACGCCGACGACGACGATGTCGCACGGGAGCCGTGCGCCGGACTTGGTGACGGCCGTCTCAACCCGGGTCGAGCCCTCCAGAGCTACGACGGTGTCCTCGAAACGCATGTGCACACCGTGATCCGCGTGCAACGCGCCGATGGCGCCTCCGACCTCGGAGCCGAGAACGCGATGGAGCGGCGTCGGGGTCGGCTCGACCGCCGTCACATCCAGGCCGAGGGTGCGGAGTGACGCCGCCACTTCGGCGCCGATGAACCCCATCCCGACGACCACGGCCCGCTTCGCGCGTTCGGCGTCGGCCCGCATCCGGTCGGAGTCCTCGACGGTTCGCAGCGAGTGCACGCCTTCCAGCTCGACCCCCGGAGCATCGAGCTTCCGGTTGCGAACACCGGTGGCGATCAGAACCTTGTCGTAGCCGATCCGTTCGCCGCCGACGAGGACGACCTCGCGAGCGGCGGTGTCGACCCGTTCGACGGTCGCGCCGAAGCGGGTCTCGACGCCGTTGGCTTCCCACCACTCGGCCGGCCGCACGAGGGACTTCTCGAAGGGCTTCTCGCCGCGGAGATACTCCTTCGAGAGCGGCGGCCGCTCGTACGGCGCCCGCGGCTCGGCGCCGATGAGATAGAGGGGACCGTCGAAACCTTGCTCTCGGAGCGTTGCGGCAGCGGTGCCTCCGGTGAGGCTCGCTCCGACGATGACGATGGGCCCGCTCATGCGGGCGCCAGTTTAGGGGTTAAGCCGCGGCGGTGGCTTCGCGGACGATCTGCTCGCGGGCGGTCGGGGAGAGCCGGCCGCGCTCGCGCTCGGTCAGACCACCCCAGATGCCGAAGCGTTCATTGCGCTCGAGCGCGAAAGCCAGGCAAGCGAGCCGGACGGGGCAGGTCGCGCAGATCGCCTTCCCTGGCATCGCCTCGTCCTCAGAGGCCGGGAAGAACAGCTCAGAGTCGACTCCCCGGCAGGAGCCGCGCTCTTGCCAGGAGTAGTCCGTCGCGATCCGTTCGGTCTGCTCGATCCTCCTCATCCAAGCCATCCTTCCCGCATGAGGCGCCGGTAACACAACGCAACGGTTCCAACGCCGGCGACCTGGCATTTCTTCCGGCCTCCGTCGTCTTGGCCCGGCGCGCGGTTCGTCCGCTATCGTCCGGGGCATGACCACCCCGTACGCCCGGCGCTTCCTCTCGGTGCTCGAGCCCCTGGTTTCCATGAACTTCTTCAGCGCGGACGCCTTCGAGGAATACGGGAAACTCGGCCTCGTGGATGGCTGGAGCGCCTATTTCTGCTCCCGATCGGCGGCGATGGGCGAAGTATCCGCCGACCTGGTCACTGCAACCTTCTACAACTTCAACCCGGAGCTCGTACGAAAGAGCGTGGACTGGTCGATCGCTCCCGCGGAGGACGTCTACGCGGCCCGGCTGCGGGGTGCCGAGCGCACGCTTCGGCGCCTGCTGGCCGAGGGAGACGACCTCCCGGATCTCGGCCGCGCCCTCGAGCTGTTTCGTCCGGCCGTCGAGGCGTGCCCGCCCGAGGGTCGTCCGATCGCCGCCCCGCACGCCGCCAAATCCTGGCCGGAGGACCCCTTCGCCGCTCTGTTCTACGCGGCGAACGTGCTCCGGGAGTTCCGCGGCGACGGCCACGTCGCCGTCCTCGTCGGGCACGGCGTCGGCCCGGTCGAAGCCCTCTACCTCCATTGCGGGTACATGGGGCTCACCGATCGCCGGCGCGAGGCCTTCTTCATGACGCGAGCGTGGGACGAGCCGTCCCTGCGGCGCGCGGAGGAAACGCTCCGGGAGCGCCACTTCATCGACACGGACGGGATGCTCACCGACGCGGGCGGGAAGTTCCGCGGGATGATCGAGCACGACACCGACCGGACCGCCGTCGCTCCGTTCGCCGCGCTCGGGGCGGACAGGGCCGAGGAGCTTGTGGGTCTGTTGGAGCCGCTCGCGATCCGCGTCCTGGAGCGGCGGGGGGTCCCGTCGCCGCTCGGGCGGATGGACCCCGCGCATCCGCTGCGGCCCTGACCGATGACCTAGCCCGGCGGTCGATCTACTGCACGAGGCGCCGGCGCAGCAGGTTGAGCGGAAGGATGAACAGCCCTCCCGTCAGCACGATGATCCACGCCGCCGCGCCCGCAGCGGCGCCGGGATCGCCGTCGACCAGCAGCGCCCGCATGAGGTCGACCGCGTGTCGAAGCGGCATGCACCAGGAGAGCGCTTGCACCCACCCCGGCAGACGGTCGAGCGGGAAGAAGATGCCGGAGAACATGAACATCGGCGTGAGGAAGAGCGTCCAGTAATACGAGAGATAGTCGACCACCGAGATCCAGTACGTGAACGTCAGCCCGAGGACCGCGAACATCAGCCCGACCAGCGCGAGCGCGACCGGTGCCGCGAGCCCCCACCAGGAATGGAAGACGCCGAACGGCAGCGCGATGACGATGAAGGCACCGCCGTAGATGGCCGCGCGCGTCGCTCCCCACAACGACTCGCCGAGCGCGACATCCTCGGCGCTGAGGGGTGCGGAGACGGCCGCGTCGTAGATGCGCGCGCGCTCCATCTTGAAGTACGTGTTCCACGTGGTCTCGAACGTCGCGCCGTACATCACCGACAGCGCCACGAGTCCGGGCGCGATGAAATCGATGTACTCGACGCCTTGAACGCGCTCCAGATACTCGCCGAGTCCGAAGCCCATCGCGACCAGATAGATGACGGGCTCGATGAACCAGGCGAGGAGGCTGAGCCGGTAGGTGTGCTTGAAGATCGCCCAGTTCCGCAGCCAGTACCCCCACGCGTGACCGAGCGAGACGTGGGCCACCGTCATTCCACGAGCCTCCTTCCGGTGAGCGCGAGGAAGACGTCCTCGAGGGTGCCGCCGCGCAGCCAAACCGCTCCGGGATCGATCGCGAGCGTTCGCACCTTGCCCAGCATCTCGTCGCCGTCGTCGGTGTAGAAGATCCAGCGGTCGGCGAGCCGCTCCACGTGCGCCGCGAGACTGTCGAGCGAGGTCAGCGCGGCGTGGATCTCCTCGGGCGGCTCGAACACCTCGACGACCTGCCGGGTCGTGTGCGCGGCGACCAGCTCGCGCGGGGATCCCTGCACGAGGATCTTTCCCTCGTGCATGATGACGACCCGATCGCAGAGCTGCGCGGCCTCTTCCATGTAGTGCGTCGTGAGCATCAACGTAACGCCGCCGCGCTTGAGCGTCCGGAGCTTCTCCCACACGAGGTGTCGCGCCTGGGGGTCTAGTCCCGTCGTCGGCTCGTCGAGGATGAGGATCTCCGGCTCGTTCATGAGAGCCCGCGCGATCAGCAGCCGCCGCTTCATCCCTCCCGAAAGTCGCGGGATCTTCCAGTCGCGCTTGTCGGAGAGCTGGACGAACTCGAGCAGCTCGGTCGCGCGAGGCTCCGCCTGACGCGCCCGGATCCCGAAGTAGCGCGCGTAGATCAGGAGGTTCTCGATAACCGAGACCTCGTCGTCCAGGTTGTTCTCCTGGGGGACGATGCCCATGCGTGCCTTGATCTCGCGCTGGCGCTCCGTGACCGACATGCCGAGGACCTCCAGCGTGCCCGCGCTCGGCGGCGAGATGCACGAGATCATGCGCATCGTCGTCGTCTTCCCGGCCCCGTTCGGGCCGAGGAAGCCGGAGCACGTGCGCTCCTCGGCGCTGAAGTCGATCCCGCGCACGGCCTCGAAGTCGCCGTAGCGCTTCGCAAGACCGCGCGCTTCTACCGCAGGCATGCGTGAGTCCTCCCGGTCGAGCGGAACCGGCTCATCGTAGCAATGCCCTCAACCGGCTCCGCGGAATACTCATCCGTGTCGGTGGGGCCATGTACTCTCCGCCGTTGTCTGACAGAACGACGTCGTGTTGTCAGACATCCTTCGGAGACACACGAGGAGGAACGAAATGGTGGATGTGACCTCGGCCGCGAGGTGTGTGGCGATCCGCGAGCTCTCGCGCTCGACTGGAGAGTTGATCGACGAGGTGGAACGCGACGGGAAGGCGTTCGTCGTGAGTAGACGCGGACGCATGGTCGCTCTCTTGGTGCCGCTCCCCGAGCACGTGATCATCGAGTTCGAAGAACGGGCTCCGGTTACGAGCGCGGGACGACGGCAACCGGAAGCGGACGTCGATCTCGACGCTTTGGACTTGAGCGAGCTCGCCTGTGAGTTCCTCATCGACGCGGCGTCGACGCCAACGGGCTATTGGCACGCGCCGGGCTCGGCGTTCCTGGCCGATCAAGGTGGGTTCTTCCGAACGCTGAGGGACCTCGACGCCAAGGGACTTACGGACTTCGTTTCCGCGAGCGGTCGGCGGATCACGAAAGAAGGGCGCGCCGTAGCGAAAGCGTTGAGAGAGGCTGGGCGCAGGGGATATGAGGAGGTCCACGACGGAGGCGGGGTATCATCCGTTGAGGATCACGGCGGGAGGGCCCCATGACGACGCGGCGCATCTACACGCTTCCGGTGGAGCAGACGGGGTGGGCGGTCAACGGTTCTTTCGAGACCGTCTTCAACTGGGAGTACGACGAGATGCGCGACCGTCTCATCACGTTGTATTCGAAGGGAAAGCAGAAGCAGTGGGATGCCGAGGTCCGGATCGATTGGTCGCAGGATCTCGATCCCGAGAACCCGATGGAGCTCGCGGACGAGTACCTCGGCATCTACGGGACCGATCTGTGGAACAAGATGACATCGAAGGAACGCGTTGAGCTCCGCCACCACGGCCAGGCCTGGCAGATCTCTCAGTTCCTTCACGGCGAGCAGGGCGCGCTGATCTGCGCCGCGAAGATCGTCGAGACCGTGCCGGACCTCGACTCGAAGTTCTACGCAGCGACGCAAGTGATCGACGAGGCCCGGCACGTCGAGGTGTACTCGCGGCTCCTGCACGAGAAGTTCGAGCTCGCGTACCCGATCACCGATCCGCTCAAGGAGATGCTCGAGCAAGTCATCCGCGACTCGCGGTGGGACTTCACCTATCTCGGTATGCAGGTGCTGATCGAGGGGCTCGCACTCGCCGCGTTCGGCTTGATCCGCGACTTCTCGGCGAACCCGCTGGCGAGCGCGGTCAACGCGTACGTGATGCAGGACGAGGCGCGGCACGTCGCGTTCGGCCGCCTCTCGCTCAAGGACTATTATCCGCAGCTCACGCAGAGGGAGCGCGACGAGCGCGAGGAGTTCGTCGTCGAAGCCTCGTTCTTGATGCGCGATCGGTTCCAAGCCGCAGAGGTTTGGCAGCGGCTCGGCTTCCCGGACGAGGACTTCCAAGAATACGTCGACAACGCGCCGATCATGGTCGAGTTCCGCAAGCTTCTGTTCACGAGGATCGTGCCTACGATCAAGGACATCGGGCTGTGGGGCCCGAAGGTGCAGCGCGCCTACGCCGAGATGGGCGTGATCGACTTCGCAGCGATCGATCCCGACGAGGCGTCGGCGGCCGACGAGCGATTCGCGGACGAGCTCGACGCCCGCAAGGGCGAGATCGAGGCGACGATCAGCTCGGCGGCTGAGTAACCAGGAATCGCCGGCGCACCCCGGCCACCGCGAGCGAACCGATCGTGATCGCGCCGAGCGCGATGCCGGCGAGCGCGAAGGCGGACAGGCCACCTCCGCTGCCGAAGGAACCAGAAGCGGACACCGCTGGTGACGCGGTGCTCGATGCGGATGTCGACGGAGTGGGCGAGGGTGTCGGCGAAGCCGAGGCCGTGACCGACGGCTCGGCAACGACCGGATCCGGAGCGGATCCCGTGGACGGATCGGGCTCGGGATCGGAAGGCGGCGGGTCCGATCCTTCGTCTCGCGTCGGCGACGGCTTCGGCTTTGGATCGTCGTCTTGGATCGTGACAGTCGCGTCGGGGCCGGGCTCGATGCAGCCGTTGGTCGGCCCGGGTTTGACCTCGACTTCGAAGCGTTCGGTGGGCTCGTTCGTGGAGTCGTTCTTGATGTTGACGGTGAACGTCTTCGAGTGGTCGCCGGGCGAGAACGTGACCGAACCCGTCTTAGCGAAGAAGTCTTGTCCGCTCTTCGCGGTTCCCGTCTTCGTCTGATAACCGATCGTGCGCGTGCGTGACTCGGGGTTGTTCAGAACCAAGGCGATCGTCAGCGTGATGGAACCGTCGTTCTCGCCGACGGTGTAGCTCTGCGGTGAGAACGAAGCCTTGCCGCATGCCCACGCGGGACCCGCCGGGACCAGCGAGAGGGCAGCGACGGAAGCTGCCAGGAAAACAAGCATCCGTCGATTCGTTCGCATCGTTAGGACCCCCGCCCCCGACCCCGAGCCTTCAGGATACGGGAGAAGGGGACCCAAAAAGCAAGGTTAGATCAGGAAACGGCGGCGAACCCAGAACGCCGCGACCCCACCGAGTGCGACCGTTGCGGCCACGATGCCGGCCAGCGCTCCGCCGGACAGCCCCCCGTCGCCGGGGCCGGCTGCGGCGATGGGCGAGCCGGTCGCGGTCGGGCTGGGTGAGCTCGGTGTCGGCGAGGGCGATGCGCTCGCCGTGGAAGGCTTCGGCGTCGGAGTGCTCGTCTTGGTCGGTGTCGGCTTCGGAGTCGGGGTAGGCGTCGGCGTTGGCTGAGCGATCGGCTTCTCGTCGTTGTCGAGGATCCTCACCGTGGCGGTGTCGTACTGAAAGTTCACGGCGCCGCAGCCACTTCCACCGTCCAGGTCGACGGTGAAGACTTCGTTCTGCTCATCCGAGGCGTCGTCCACGATGTTGATCTGGAACTGTTTCTGGAGATCCTGGCCCGTGTATTCGAGCGTTCCGGAGTCCTGGCTGTAGTCCTGGGGCGCTTTCGCGGTGCCGTCGACCGTATGGAATTTAACGCTGCTGTCCGCAACGTTGTTGTCGCGTTCAACGGTGAGGGTTACTGATTCTGCCTGCTCGTTGACCGTGTAGGTGGTTTCCGTGAACGAGAAGGCATGGCAACCAGCGGTCGCGGAGAGTATCGGGAGCGCGAACACGACCGCGGCAGCGAGCACCGGAAGGATCCATCGTCTGCGCATCACCCTCCCATCCCCCTTCGGCATGAGCTTACGGTTCGACCCTACAAGGGGTTCACCGGTCGGCGCCGAGGTTCGCCGTTCAGCCCGTACAATCCCGCCCGTGGATCAGAAGATCTCGCGCGACGAGCAGTTCGATCTGGAGCTCTTGGCCGGCGCCGTGCGGTATCAGCGGTGGGTGCTCTCGGCCTTCGAGCCGGTCGGCGGATCGGTCGTGGAGGTCGGAGCCGGCAGCGGGAACTTCACGCGTTTCCTCGCGACCCGCGCCGCCAAGGTGGTGGCCGTGGAGCCGCACAGCGGGCTGGCCGATCGCATCGAGAAGCTTGCGCTCCCGGGGGTCGAGGTCGTTCGCTCGCGGGTGGAGACGTTGGCCGGACGCGAGGCCTTCGACATGGCGGTGTCGATGAACGTGCTCGAGCACATCGAGGACGACGAGGCCGCGTTGCGCTCGATCCGCGACCTCGTGAAACCGGGCGGGAGGATCGCGATCCTCGTCCCCGCGCACGCAGCTCTCTATGGGAAGCTCGACCGCCGGTATCACCATGTGCGCCGCTATTCGCGCCGGCAGCTATCGCAGGTCATGTCCCGCGCCGGGATCGAGGTGGACCAGGTCCGCTACTTCAACCCGATCGGTGCCGTCGGGTGGTTCGTCTTCATCCGGCTGCTCGGGCGGACCCGGCTGACCCGGATGACGATCCGGCTATCGGAATGGGTGGCGGTCCCCATCGGCCGGGCCCTCGATCGGATCGGGTTCCGGCCCTTCGGGCAGAGCGTCGTCGCCATAGGCCGCCGACCAGGATAAAGCGGTAGAAGCGGCGAAGGCCACGCACGGCAACCTCACTACTTGGTGTGTGGCCATTGACACTTGCTGCGTTCGGTCGTTTCGTTGAGAGAACAACGGGAGTCGACGAACCCTGGGGGATTCGCGACGCTTCGTCCCGTCCGATAGATCGGCAGTCCCCACGGAAAGCGGGAAGGCCGTCACTATCGGTGGATGACGAACGTTGAAGAAGCGGAAAAGCGAGTCCTCGAGAGCAGGGGAATGTGCCGATGTCGGCTCGGACGCCACACGCGACGTTTGCCGGCCGCCGCCGAGGAGAACGACTCCTCAGTAGCGAGCGAGGGGCCTCTGCGGTCGAGTTCGCCCTCCTGGCCCCGTTGCTGCTGATGGTGGTGCTCGGGATGTTCTCCGGCGGGTTGGCCTACGCGCGGAAGATCGCGCTGACGGACGCCGCGCGTGAGGGCGTCCGCCACGCCGCCACGCTTCCGACGGGGAGCGCGGGCGTCCCGAACTCTTGGTTCGAGTCGGTGGCCCAACGCGCTATGGCCTCGGCCGCCGGCGACCTTGCCGAAACGTGGCCGGGTCAGTACATCTGCGTTGCCTATATCGGGTACGGGTCGCCCATCAGCTCGTCCACCGATCAGACGCGCAAGCGCGAGAAATCTGGTGCCGGCGCCGCCGTGTACACGAACGGCTCTACGGGCACGCCGGCGACGTGGTGCTTCGACGACGGGCGAGGAAGCGACGGCAACGAGCGACGCGTCCAGGTCGTCGTGCGGCGCAACTCGCAATTCGACGCCTTGCTGTGGAGCACCGATCTCACGCTCACCTCGGAGGCGGTCGCGCGCTACGAGTCGGTGCCGCCGTCATGAGCAGGCGCGGGATCTTCGCTCGTTTGGGCGAGGAACGGGGAGCGAGTGCCGTGCTCGTGACCGTCCTGCTGGTCGCGATGTTCACCCTCGTGGCCCTGGTCATCGACATCGCGGCGTTGCGCGCGGACGCGCGCGCGGGTCAGGCGACGGGGGATTTCGCAGCGATGGCCGGCGCGATGGCCCTCGATCCGGTCGGAGGCGGGAATCCCTACGGAGGATGCGTCGCGGCCTATCAGTACTTCGTGGCCAACACGCGCGGCCTCGGCAATGTACCGACCCCGGCCAGCGCGTGCGCGGCGTTCGCCTCTGTCCCATTCTGTGGCGCCACGACGCCCGAGACAGCCGCCGTGGTGCAAGTTCCGCCGTATCAGGTGACGATCATCAATCCTGTGCCCGATGGCTCTCCGTACATGCAAGGACGACTGGACGTCGCGATCGACGGTTCACCCTGTCAGCGGATCGCCGTAGAGGTCCAAAGAACAAGGACGTACCTGTTCGGCGGGGTCCTCAATGCCACGCAGGGCACGAGCAGGCCGCCGGCCGTGGCGCGAGCGACCGCCGGCAAGAGTTTGGACGGCCTCGTTTCGCTCGTGCTTCTCGATCCGACCGGCTGTAAGGCCCTGGTCGCTTCGGGACAGGCGAAGGTCTTCGTCATGCCGGTCGGGAACTTCCCCGGCATCATCACCGTCGACTCGAGCGCGTCGGAGGTGAGCGGCGGCACCCCCACGGAGCGGAAGTGCACCCAGGCAACCCAGGACTTCTCCATCGATGCGTTCGGCACCCAGAATTCCAAGATCCAGGCCGGAGGCGTCAGCGAGCTCGACTGCAACGTGAACAACGGGCTCATCTTCAGCTTCGCCCTCATGCCGGGTCAGAACCCGGGCCAAGCCTTCGAGGACATCGACGTCACGGGATGCCGGCTGGTACCGCGCCCGATCGCAGGCCATCGCATCACGCGAGCGCCGATCGACCACCGGTACAACTGCAAGTCTTCCTATCCGGCGTACTACGGTGTGGCGGTCGCTCCTTGCCGGGACGCAGCGACCGAGGCTCCGCACATGGACAATCTTCGAAACGCGATCGGAGCGACCGGGATCCCGGCGGGGTTCACCTCGGCCGACTCCTACTTCCCGACGTGCAAGACCCAACCGAGCTCGCCGAGCATCGTGATACCTCCTGGTAACTGGTACGTGAGCTGCGGCCAGCTCGACCTCGCGAACGAAGTCATCTTCCAAGCGCCCTCGAACGTCGTGTTCGAAGGGACCGTGAACGTCGGATCGAGCACCGGGAAGCTCTGCGTGAACGTCTCTTCCTGCGCCGATACAACGGGGTCGTGGGACGGCTACGTTTACTTCCGCAAGGGCGATACCGAGCAGAGCCAGGCGGTCGGCAACTTCGAGAAGGATTCGTTCGCGACGCTGAACCTGATGCGAACGATGGTGTACGTCGACAACGGTCGCGTCGATCTCGGCGCCGGCAGCGGCGGTCTCACGTGGATCGCGCCCGAGGCAGGGTTCTTCGAGGACCTTGCCCTGTGGTCGGAGCGTGAGACCCAGCACCTCATCGGGGGGCAGGCTCTGCTCGATATCGAGGGCACCTTCTTCACGCCTTTCGCCTTCCCCTTCCGGTTCGCCGGGCAAGGCCTTCAGTACCAGACCAAGGCCCAGTTCGTGACCTTCCGGCTGGAGGTGAGCGGTCAGGGCGTCCTGCGCATGCAGCCGGACCCGGATCGAGTCACCCCGATCCCGCTCCAGGGCGTCTTGCTGATCCGTTAGGACGCGAAATCTCCGGCGATCCGGCCCTTGAGAGGCCGCCCTAAGAGGCCGATGGTACGCTCGGAGGCCCGAACCGAGGACCCGTCTGCGCGTGAGCGAAACCCCCGTCGTCCAGCTAGAAGGCGTCGCCCGCTCGTTCGGGCGGGTTCTCGCCATAGCCGAGTTGACCCTGGTCGCCCCTCCGGGCTCCGTGGCCGTTCTGGTGGGCCCCAACGGGGCCGGGAAGACCACCGCCGTCCGCCTGATCACCGGCGCGCTCCGGCCGCAGAACGGGACGGTTCGGGTCTTCGGGATGGATCCGCTCCTACAGGGCGAAGCGGTCCGCCAGCGGTGCGGGGTGGTCTCCGCGAAGCCGGCGCTCTACGACCGGCTCACCGGCCGGGACAATCTCCGCTACGCCGCCGACCTGTTCGGCGTCGGTCAGGGACGGATCCCTGAAGCGGCCGAGCGCTTCGGCATCTCCAACGCGCTCGATCTGCGCGTGGGCGGCTACTCGACGGGGATGAAGAGCCGCCTCGCCCTCGCGCGAGCGGTCCTGCACGATCCGGATCTACTCCTGCTCGACGAGCCGACCGCCGGGCTCGACCCGGAAGCCGCGCGTTCCGTGCTCGCGCACATCGACTGGATGGCGACGACCGGCAAGACCGTCATCATGTGCACCCACCTCTTGCTCGAGGCTGAAGGGATCGCGGATCAGGTCGTGATCATGGAACGCGGCCGCAGCGTCGTCGCCGGCTCACCGGCCGAGCTCGCCGCTCGCTACTGGCCCCCTCAGGTATTGCTCGACGCGGAGGACCGCGACCGGCTGTTCGCCAAGGTCGAGCGTCTCAAGGGCGTTGTGTCCTTCGAGCGGAACGGCCACGCGCTCGTCGAGTTGGACGAGATCGGGCGCGTGCCCGACATCATCGCGGCGCTCGCCAAGGCCGGCGTGCGTCTCACGCGGGTCCAGCCGCGCACGCCGACGCTCGAGGAGCTGTACTTCGCGGTTCAGCGCGGCGAGCACGGGGACTCGGTCGACATCGGCGGCGCGGAGATCGAGGAGGACGCATCGTGAATTGGCGCCGCGCGTGGGTGATCGCTCGCACCGATCTGAAGCAACTTCGGGACAGCAGGGACTTCTGGATCCCGATGATGATCATGGCCGGGCTGTTCTTCGTGATCATCCCGACGGTGCTGCTGTTCACGATCTCCCGTCTGGAGAACGTCGAGATCATCCGTAAGGTGGGGGAGACCCTCGATGTCCTCCCGCAGAGCGTGCAGGATACGGTTCGCGGGAACACGCCGGCCGCGCGAGCCTCGTTCGCGATGGCCGTCTACCTGTTCGCACCGCTCGCGGTGGTCGTTCCCCTGACGATCTCCTCGGCGGTGGCCGCGAACGCGATCGTCGGCGAGCGAGAGAAGGGCACCGGCGAGTTCCTTGCGCATTCACCGGCCGACGAGCGGGAGATCTACCTCGGCAAGCTGATCGCGTCGTTCATCCCCGGCTACTTGACGACGCTCGTGGGGTTCAGCATCTATGCCTTAGTCGTGAACATCATCGTCGGCCCACAGGTCGGTGGGTGGTTCTTCCCGACCGCCGATTGGTGGCTCTTGATGTTCTGGATAGTGCCTCCGTTCATCGCGCTCGCACTGTCTTTCGTCGTTCGTGTTTCTTCGAAGGTGAAGAGTGCGGCGGCCGCGCAGCAGGCGTCGGGTTTGATCACCCTGCCGCTGATCCTGCTGGCGGCCGGCCAATCCTCCGGATCGCTGTTGGGGGCGTCGGGGGCCGGGTGGTTCCTGGGCTTGCTCGCGTGGCTGGGGGCGCTGCTCGGACTCATCCGCGGACGGACGGCCGTGAATCGGGAGCGCCTGCTGGGCGTGGATCCGAACGCGTAGGAGCTACGCCGGCACTATCTGAACGATCGCGTAGCCGTACGGCTGAGCGATGCTCACGCCGATCCCTGCTCGCAGCGCGTCTGCAGAGAAGGCTCCGAGTCCCGACTGCGTTCCGGTCGCGGGATCGAGGGCGGTCAGGACGAACGAACCCTCGCCGCGCACACCCCGCAGCGCGATCGTTTGCGTGGCCGTGGTCGCTCCTTGGCGGTACGCGAGCAGGAAGCCCGTCCCTGTGTCCGGGTTCCAGGGCTGCAATGCCGTCCAGCCCTCAGCCAGCGGGTCGGCGAGCAGAGGATAGGTGAACGTCGCGAGCCCTTCGCGGTTCGCCTTGTAAAAATCGGTCCACAGCTTCACTTGGGCGCGCTCAGCCGGACTGAGCTGCTCGCCGATCTCGGTCCAGAACGTGATGTGCGAGCCGAGCGCCGCGGCCATCAGTGAGTCGATGCCACGCTCGTCGATCTCGGCGGCGTTTCCGAGTGCATGCTGGCCGAGCGAGAAGCCCGGCACGTACGGCGCCAGGTTCCAGATGTTGTGCAGCAGCTGCGGCGTCGGTGGGCCGCCGTTCTGGAACCACGACGGCCCCCGCGCGACCGACTCGAACGGGAACAGGCGGTAGTCGTTGGTCTCGTCGATCTGGAACGTCACCTCGGGGTGTGCGGCCTGCAGCCGGTCGAGAAGCGCGATGAACGACTCGCGGTAGCCGTACATGTCGACCGGCTCCACGCCGAGACAGTCGAGCCACACCAAGAAGTCGAACTTGAAGTAGCGCGCGCCGTAGGACTCGATCATGCGGAGGATCCGTTCCTCGATATAGTCGATCAACCTCGTCGGCGCGCGGGTATCGGGGTGCAGGCCGAGCGCCTCGGGGTTCCACACGCCGATCCCGGCCTCGTTCGAGCCGTCGTCGGGCTGCGCGAGGTTGACGACCCCCGTGCCGAGCCCGACCGGCAGGCACGCCCAGCTCGGGCTGTTCTCGAACGCGGCCGAGGCCGGGTGGTACTCCATCGGATTCATCCACAGTCCAAGCGCCATGTCGTCGGCGCCGGTCGAAGGATCGCCGGCGAGCTCCTGCCGCACCGCGGTGAAGGTCGAGTCGGGGAAGCGGGGTGGCCACCGCGGCGAGCGCGGCTCGGGACAGTCTGGCGAGTCGGGACACCAATCGCCCGACGTCGCCTGCCAGCCGTCGTCGAATATGAAGGTCTCGACACCCATCTCTCGCGCCGCGTCGGCGAGCTTTTCGAAGCGTGCGAAGTCCACGTCGTCCTTGGCGCCGGTCGAGATGGCGTTGTCGTCCACCTGGTTCGTGTTGAACGTGACCGCCTTCTGATAGGGGATCAGCCGGTGGCCGGTTAGGTAGCGGTAGAACTGCCACGGCTCGTCGTCGAGGTCGGAGCCGAAGCCGGTGAAGGCGCGCTCGAGCTCGACCGTGCGGCCCGGAACGAGAACGCGGTGACGGGCCGGCCGGGGAGTGGGGTTCTCGACGTGGATCGACTCCTCGAACGGGCCCGTGTAGACGATGTCGCGGGATAGGTCGACCACCGCGCTCGCGGTGCCACCCTCGTAGGCCATGCGCGAGGAGGCGTAGTCGTGCCGCTCCATCACTATGAACACGGTGCGACCGTCGGCTCCGGACGCCGAGAGCCATTCGCCCGGCGCGTTCAGCGCCTGTCCGGCGCCTGTGGTCTCGGACACGTGCCAGTCCCCCAGGTGCGCGTCGCCGATCGAGAACGGGCTCCACCCTTCGTCTCGCCAGTCCGCGCCGGCCCTGAACGCGTGGATCGTCGGCGTGAGGCCCGCTCCCGCCGCGACCTCGTCGAGCGTGTAGCCGGAGACGGCGAGCGGCAACAGCGGCGTGACGGTCGTGCGGCTCGAGAATCCGGCCACGCCGGGGTACGCCTCGACGACGCGCTCGAATCCGACGAGTCCCGCGAGCGTCAGCGAGAACGTCATGCGGAGTCCGCCTCGCGACAGCGTCGACAGCGTCACGTCCTCGATCGTGAAGCGGTCGCTGGCGACGGACAGGCCGTCGAGCAGCAGCGAGAAATCGGGATGCTCGCCCAACGTCCGGCCGCCGGGACGTTTGTCGACGACCGCGGTGGTGACGAGCGCGTCTCGCCGCCAGCGGCGCTCGACGGTCGCGTTGCCGAGCACCACCTCGGTCTCCCCGACGCTCGCGTACACGTCGGCGTCGCTCATCGACTGCGGCTCGTCGGCGGCGGCGGGAGCGACGGCGGCAAGCATCAGCGCGACCGCGATGAAGGTTCGTTTCGGCACGTGAGCGCCCTCCCCCGGATCCGTACGAGGTAGGTTCGGGGCCTGAGGCGGCTATCCCTCCCCGGGCCCGGACCGGCGGACCGAGGCGATCACCGCCGGGAGGAGGGCCATCGGGATCGTCGTCTCCCGGATGAGGTCCTTCGGGTAGAGCAGTCCCAGCCAGTTCAAGCTGAAGATCAGCAGCGCGTAGAGCAGGAAGATCGGATCCAGCTCGGACCGCAGCCGTCCTGCTCGCACCATGCCGATCAGCAGCGCCGCGCCGGTGACGGGGAGCAACGCCACGGCGGCGTTTCCGATCTGCGACTGGTCGAAAGACCCCATGGCCAGATCGGCGGCCTTGCGGAGGCTGTCCGCCCATCCCGTGAACGGGAATACCAGGAACTCGTTCGATGGATGGCTGAAGGGCCACTCGCCGAACGTGGCTCGCAGATAGATCGCCCACGCCCCGAAACTCACGGGCCCCGCGACGATCGCGAGCCCTCGCCGCAGCAGGTCGGGAGAGCGCTGCCCCCGCAGCACGCGCAGCGCTTCCCAAACGCCGAGTCCAGCCGCAACCAGCAGCAGCGGCTCTTTGATCAAGCACGCCGCGACGAGCGCGATCCCGGCCCATCCCCACCGGCGTCTCGTCCACGCAAGCAGCGCCAGCGCGGTCGCCGCCATCGCGACCGGCTCGCTGGTGTCGACGGTGACCGCGAAGATCGCTCCGGGCGAGAGCCCGACGACGAGCCCCCACCAGCCGGACCATCCGAGTTCGCGCGCGAGGAGGCTCGACACGTACGCAGCGATCGCCATGCCCGCGAGGCCCAATCCCAGAAGTGCCGCCGGCACCGCGCTCGCCCGTCCGAAGCTCACGATCCATGCGAGCCAGCCGTAGCCGGCGTGGCCGTAGCGATACGGAGCGGCATCGATCAGACGGTGCGCTTCTCCGCGGGCGAACGGGTCGTTCGCGATCGCGTAGAAGTAGACGCCGTCGTAGTGGGCCTCGAAGTGGACGAACGCGAAGCCGGGATCGGTCTCGCGGGCGAGCCGGGCCATCGGCTCCTCGGCCGACATGCGTACGAGCGTGCTGACCCGCCAGTCCCGAACGGAAAGGGTCGCGAGTACCGCGACCGCGCTGATGGCGACGGCCGCTGTAGCACACGAGAGCGCAACCCGCCTGGCCGGGGTCACCGCCGCCGAATCCTTACGGCGCCGGCGTGGCGTGTGGGGGTGGCGCGAGCTACCGATCCGCCAGGGTGGGCTGCGGAGCGGACGACGGATCGAGCGCGGCCCGGAGTGCTCGGGCGTCGAGGCCTCACCCAGAACGCGAACGCAGCGAGGTACATCGTGGCTGCGAGAAGGCTGAGCGCGCGGATGCCGAGCGCGAGCGACAGGTACTCCAGCACGCCACCGAGCACCGCCCCGAGTAGGTTGCTGGCGAGTGCCTCGCTGCCGAGCCGCACGTTGCGGAACGCGGTAGCGAAGATCACGGCCGCGAGGAAGATGGGCACGCCGAGATAGACCGCCGCCGCGGCGTACGCGCCGATGCCCGGCGCCAGACCCCACCGCGAGATCGGCCATAGGTAGGTCATCGCCAGCGTGGCGATCACGAGACCGTAGAGCGCGCCGATCGGTGGCTTGCGCACGCGCGTGAGGACGAGGAGATTCGCGACCAGGATGGTCGTCAAGATGACGGTGAACACCAGCGAGTTCGTCTGCCACGTCGAGCCGACGAGAAGCGCGTACTCGGTGACGCTCTTCGTCTCCATCAGCAGGAAGCCGGCCCCGAGGAAGAAGAACTGCCCATCGAGCCGGCGCGTCCCGCGGAAGCTACGGCGAACGAGCAGCAGCGAGAGCAACAGGATGCCGGCGAACACGCCGAGGTACTCCGTCGGCACGTGCTTGTCGCGGATGTACAGGTGCGGCCAGTCGTCGGTCGCCGGGCGCAACGCGTACGGGAAGCGCTCGAGGTCACGCGCGATCTCGTCGTCGGTGATCCTCCGCCACTCCGAAGGCAATTCCGCCGGGGACAGGGCGTCGATGTCTCCTGCGACGATCGTGCGGTGACGGTTCGTATGCTTCAGATAGATCGGATCCTGCTCGAACAAGGAGCGAACCATGGCGTATTGACGCAGCTGGATGTCGTCGCGGAACGGCCCGAACGACAGCACCAGCAGCCCGTCGTCGGTCAGGTGCTCCTTCGCGGACTCGAGGCTTTCGCGCGTGTATACGAAGCTGTCGAGGCGCACGTTGGCTGCGCCGGAGAGGAGCCCGTGGGCGTCGAGCGTCGCGAAGATGATGAGATCGAACTTCTCGTCCGTCCGGTTCAGATAGGCGCGGGCGTCGTTGAGCACCGTCTCGACCTTGGGGGAGGAGTACGGCCGTTCCGGATGGTGCGCCTTCCCGAGGCTCAGCACGAGCGGATCGATCTCGACCGCCGTCACGTGCTCGACGCCGTTGCGCAGAGCAGCCGCGACGTCGTTCCCCGCGCCGGCCCCGAGCACGAGCACTCGCTTCACCGGCCGTAGCTGGAAGGGGAGCGAGTAATAGGACTTGAGCATCTCGACGTCGGCCGCGACGTTGAGTGGCGCGCGCATGTCGAGCGACGCCTCCGGGCGTAGATCGAGACCCGAGAGCAGGAACTGATCGTTTACGTCGATCACGAATCCCTGGTCGAGCGTGCCCCCCTCGACGACCGGTCGCGTGATGACCTTGTAATACGGCGACCACTTGACGTCGTTGGCGAACCGGTTCGTGTCGCTCACGAGCAACGCGAAAAGGACCGCGACGACGACGAGCGCAGGGACCAGATTGCCGACCCTTCGGTCGATCAGGAACAGGATGCCGAGGCCCACCGCGAACCAGACCTCGGGGGGCAGCTGCGCCCACGCCAGGATCGAGAACGCGACGACCCCGGCAAGGCTCCCGCCGATGTTGATCGAATAGGCCTGAATCCGTTCGAGCTTGTCGAACGGCGAGGCCACGAGTTGTCCCAGCGGGATCATCGACCATGCGACCATCCCGAACACCGCGATCAACACGAACGGCAAGGGGATGGAGATGCCCACGTCGAGCAACGCCTCGTTCAGGCCGTAATCCCCGCCTTGGGGGAGAGCCACCTCGGGGTTGAGCACGTGGATCAGTCCGAGCACGCCGACGACGACCGCCAGTCGGAAGAACGTCCTCCAGGCGGCATCGCCCTCGGGGGCGGGGCGGGCCATGCCGATACCCAAACCGAGGAAACTGCCGATCAGGACGAGGTTGGTGAAGAAGCCCACGATGTGGACGGTGCCGGGGATCCACCGGATGAGTGCGAGCTCGAGGAACAGGCTTAGGAAGCTCGCGAGGAAGAGCTTCCCCGCCGCCGACGTAGGCGTAAGAGTTGAACGCACCGTGCGCGCCATCGATCACCGACCCCCAAGGATCAGTAAGTGTATCGGCGGGTTTTTCCCCGTCTGTAGGAGTTCGGGCCCTCTGCGATATGGGTCGGCCGTCCTCCCATCCAGCTCCTCGACCTGCGGATACGATTCACTCCGATGAGAGCGCCGGCGGTTCGGCCACGCTCGGCGTTCGTGCTCCTGTTCGTCGTCCTGGTCGGGTTCCTTGCGGCCACGTACACGTTCCGTCAGATCACCGATACCGAGCTCAACAGCTTCCAGACCCGTGCCCTTGTCCTTCATGGGGACATCGATCTGGACCGGTATCCGCGTTTCAACGACACGGAATACTTCGCCCGTGAGCGCGGGTCGCATCTGTACTCCATCTACGGCGTCGGGGTCAGCCTGGTGGCCGCGCCGATCTTCGCGGTGCTCACGCGCATGGGCGCGTCCACCTCTCTCCTGCAGGCATCCGTCGCGATCCCGTCCGTTGCCGCCGCGATCATCCTTATGTACGTGCTCCTGTCGCGGCTGGTCGAGCGCAGGCTCGCGATCGCCGGAGCGATCGTCTTCGGTTTCGGCACGACGATGTGGCCGTTGGCGTCGATGGCCATGTATCAGCATGCCCCGGTCGCGATGTTCCAACTGATAGGCCTCATCGCGCTCTTCTCGGAGAAGCCGCGGGCGCCCGCTGTGGCCGGGCTCGCGTTCGCGTCGTCGACCTTCATCAGGCCGACGACGGGGATCACGTTCGCATTCGTCGGCCTCTACTACCTCGTGCGCGGCAAGCGTCCCGTCGGCTATTTCACGCTAGGAAGCGTGGCGCCCCTGGCCGGCATGCTGATCCAGAACCGGTGGATCTGGGGGAGTTGGCTGACGGGCGGCTACGCGCATTCGGGGATCGCCTTCGATGCCGAGATGCCGAGCGCCCTGTTCGGCCTTTCGTTCGGCTGGTGGCGAGGGATGTTCGTCTATTCGCCCGTGCTCATCCTCGGATTCGTCGGGGCGGTGATGGCGCTCAGGCGGCTCCGCAGTCCCGTCGAGCAGCGCCTTGTGGTCCTCGCGTTGTCGGCGATCGCGACATTCCTCTTCTACTCGAAATGGAGCACGTGGTGGAACGGGTTGAACCAGTTCGGCTACCGCTACCTGCTCGACATCGTTCCGTTGCTCGTCGTCCTCGCCGCCTACGCGGTGTCGCGGAGCGAGCGGGTCAGAACGATCGCCATGCCGCTGGCGGCCTTATCCATCATGACGATGACGTTCGGGGCCGGCCCCCACAAGTTCGGTTTCGACGGCGTCCTGTACGCGGACACCCTCGAGGAGTCGTCGCTGGGTCAGTCCTGGATCGTCTTTCTGGACCAGCCACTCAACAGCTTGTTGCGCTTGGGTGGAGTGGCCGGGGTCTGCGCACTCTTCGCATGGCTCACGAAGGGCATCCAAGCTCAGACCGGCACGCCTCTGTTCGGGTCGACGCCGGCGCTCGCGGCCGATCCCGTCAGCGGACGGCAGGAAACCGAGAAGCCGGCCGCGCGGTTGTGAAGAGCTTGCGCCGGCGGAGCGTGCTCGGATTCTTGGCGCTGTTCGGCGTGCTCGTGGCCTTCTACGCGATCACGTACTCGCGGCGAGCGATCACGGACACGGATTTGAACAGCCTCCAGACCCGGTCGTTCGTTCTCCACGGAGACATCGATATCGCTCGGTACGAGGAGAACCCCGGGCGGAGAGCCCAAGTGGTCGAACGGGACGGGCACGTGTACACGATCTACGGCGTTGGGATCAGCCTCATCACGGCTCCGCTGTACGTCTGGCTCGTACGAGCCGGAGCATCGCAGGATCTCCTTCAGGGAGCGGTCGGGATCTCGTTCGTCGCCGCGTCGGTGGTCGTTCTTCTCTTCGTCCTTCTTCGATTGGTCCCGCAGCGCTTGGCGATCGCGGCCGCGATCGCCTTCGCGTTCGGCACCACGATGTGGCCGGTTGCCTCGATGGCGTTCTTCCAACAGGGTCCCGCCATTTTCCTCGAATGTATCGGAATCGCGGGTCTCTTCTCTCGCACGAAGAGAGGGCCGTTGATCGCCGGAGCCGGCTTCGGCGCAGCCGCCTTCGTACGTCCGACGCTTGCGATCCCCTTCGTCGTGATCGCCCTCGTCTACCTCGCGCGGGACCGAAGGGGTCTCGTCTCATACGCCGCGGGCGCGTTCGTTCCGATGGCCGCGTTCCTGGTGTCGAACCGATGGATCTGGGGCACGTGGCTCTCGGGCGGGTACTCGCACACCGGGATCGGGTTCAACGCCGATGCGCCGACGTCTTTCGTCGGCTTAACCGTCGGCTGGTGGCGCGGGCTGTTCGTCTACTCCCCGGTACTCGCGCTCGGGGTCGTTGGATGGATCCTTGCGCTCCGCAAGGCGTCGGGTGACACAGAGCTCCGTCTGGCGGCCCTCGGCTTCTCCTGTCTGGCGACGCTCCTCTTCTATTCGAAGTGGGACGACTGGGGAGGGGGGATCAACCAATTCGGCTATCGCCTCCAGCTCGAGATCGTTCCGTTCCTCGTCGTCCTCGGCGCGTACGCGCTCGCGAAGCTCCCGAGACTCCGCCCGCTCGCGATAGGTCTGGGGGCCGTCTCGATCCTCACCATGACCTGGGGCGCGGTCGAGAGCCGGGACCGCTGGGACGCGGTTCTGTTCGCCACTACGTTCGCCGACACGTCGATCGGACGGGCGTGGGACAACGTCTTGCATCATCCGCTTCCGGGACTCACTCTCCTGGTCGGCGTAGCCTTCGTCGCGACGATCATGCTCGCGATCGGAAGTCGCCTCGCTCCGGCGGACCCCCCGCTGTTCACACCCGCATCGGAAGCTGCATGAACGACAGCGCCGCCAGCCGGCTGACTCCGTCGCGCGTGGTCGCGATCGCGGTCCTGGCCTCGGTGCCCGCCAAGATGCTTTCCCAGCGGCTCGCCGACCCGGACCTGTGGTGGCATATCCGCACCGGCCGGCTGATCCTCGCCACCGACGCGATCCCGCATGCGGACCCGTATTCGTATTCGGTCCCGGGAAAGGCGTGGGTTGTCCAGGAGTGGGGCTCGGAGGTCATCCTCCACGCGCTGCGCGATCTGTTCGGACTGTGGGGGATCTTCTTCTGGTCCGCGGTCATGCTTACAGCGGTCTACGTGCTCGTCGCGCGACTCATCCATCGGCGCATGGGGGAGGGCATGGGCACGTGGGCCTTGTTCGGCCTCGTCGCCTACGCCGGGGGCGCGAACTGGACCGAGCGACCGAACCTTTTTTCGTTCCTTCTCTTCGTCGTGCTGCTCGGCCTGCTGGATCGGCACGATCGCTCCATCTGGTGGTTCGTACCGATGGCGGCGGTGTGGGCGAACCTGCACGGGATGGTGATCCTCGGAGTGGGAACCGTTGCCGTGGTATGCGTGGCCGAGGCGCTCAAGGCGGCGACGCGTTGGGAGGGGGCAGACCGGGACTGGGCGAAACGTCTCGGGCTGGTCGCACTCGCGAGTTCGGTCGCGACGTTCGCGAATCCGCGAGGGCCGGAACTCATCGCGCACGCATTCCGCCTGGTGCGGGACGTGAGCCAACTCGTAACCGAGTGGGCCTCGCCCGACTTCCACGAGATCACGACGATCCTTTGGATGGTCCTGCTGTTGATCACCGTCGCGGCGTTGGCGATGCATCCGACCCGGCCGGACCCGACCGATCTCGCGCTCGCGCTCTCGTTCACCGTCCTCGGGCTCCAGGCTGCGCGGAACCTGGCCGTGTCCGCCATCGTCCTCGGGATGGTGGCAGCGCGCTACCTTCCCGGCGCGCTCGATGCGATGCGTCCTGAGCGCCCGCCGAGACCTGCATCGCAGGCGTCCCCCCTGGTCGGCGCCGTTGCTCTGGTCGTGACCCTCGGCGCGCTCGTCATGGTCGTCGCTGCGGACTTCCCGCGCTCGGACCGTCCTCAGGACATCGTGGACGCCGAGGAATACCCCTTCGACTCCTTGGAGGCATTGAACCGCCCGGGCGTTCGCGTGTTCGCGTACGACTTCTGGGCGGGATACCTGATCGATACGGCCTGGCCTGACGTCCGTGTCTATCATGACACTCGCGTCGACATGTACGGAAGAGAGCAGACGCTGCGCTACGCGCGGACGATCGCCGGCCTGCCCGGGTGGGAGGAGTCTCTCGAGCAGTCCTGCACGACGCACGTGCTCATCCGCCCGACGAGCGATCCGCTTTCCGAGCTTCTCCGTCGGTCCGACGACTGGCGTGTCGAGCGCGAAGAAGAGATGGCGGTCACGTTCGTGCGGAACGCGCCGGCGTCTGGGTGCGAGCGGTTCCCTCTCCCGAGGAGTTAGTCCGAGGACGTACCGCGGAGGCGGTCGAGCAACTGCGCCACCGCGAGACCCGGCGCAGCTTCGGCCGCGAGATCGGACAGGTGGTCGAGGTCGAGCTCGGTGAACTGATCCCCGCCGACCACGACGATCGCCACGCACTCATCGTTCACGAGGGCCGGGACCACCATCATCGCCTCCGTTCGGGCGCCACCGATGCCGGCAACGAGCCCCTGAGCCAAGTCGATCGGCTGGATGAGGATCCCCTCGCCGGTCTTGAGCACGTCGCTGAAGAGTGACTGGGTCTCGGGGATGACCATCCCCGCCTCGACCCGGCTGAGGCCACGATGGGCGACGACCTGGTAGCCGTCCTCGCGGCGGACCGACACCGAGGCGATCGCGCATACGAACTGCCGGTCGATCTCGCTGATGAGGCCGTCGGCCATCGCTGCGAGGTCGGCTAGGAAGGGAAGCTGCGCAACCAGATGCTCGAGCTCTTGGGCGTGCGCCGCGGCGATCTTGAGCCGCTGGACGAGCGGCGCGTCGACGCTTTCCTGACGCAGCGCAGCCGGACGAGCCGGTCGCTTGCGCAACCGCCACCGGCCGGCGCCGGGCTCCGCCGCTACCGGTTCGTGGAAGATCGGCCGCACGGCTTCTTGTCCTTGCCGCTCGGCGTACGCCTGAGGGGTCGCGGCCTCGATCCGTTCGGGCTCGGGGGTGGGTTCGGGTTCCCAGGTCGCTTCGGGCTCGGGGG